>CAJWMA010000256.1 GCA_913042995.1 uncultured bacterium
GCGGCGGAGGCCGGCCGGGACCATCGAAGACTCCCGGTAATCGATGAACACTCTGCCTGGGACCATCGGCCTCCAGGCAGGAATCGAGATGGGGAAAAAAGCCCCCGGCCGTAGCCGGGGGCCCCCCGCTTCTGAAATCCTCCGGGCGAGCGAACGCTCCCCGGAGAACCGCGCCAGGAGGCGCTCAAGAAATCAATTGCAGGATTCTGACGAGGTCTCACAGCCGAGACTCGCCCCTCCGGTCATGACGCCGCAATCCGGGTAGGGTGCCGGGAGCGCCGGACCTCCTGCGAAGAGGTGGGTCAATGTAAAGATCGAATCGGTAATGTTGAGCTGCCCATCATCGTTGGAATCCATGGACTCCATGCAGCCGGCCGCCGGACCGCCGGCGAACTGGTGGGTCAGGCTGAAGATCGGGTCGGAGAGATCGACGTTGCCATCACCGTTATCGTCACCGCGAATGAACATCTCGGCAGCCGGCTCCTTGCCGCCGCCGGGCTCCTCGCCGCCGCACTCCACCGGGCGGTAGATCACGTGCATGACCCAGTCGCCGGTCAAACCGAGGGCGCAGGCATCGCTCCAGCCGCCGGGGATCGCCTTGACGACGTTCTTGCCGGGCTGGCAGCCATCTCCATCGTGAACCATCGACGCCGCGGTCAACATCTCCGCGTTCGTGTCCATGAACTCCATGGTCACCGTGAAGGGGCCGGACTCGATCCGGACCCCGCCCTGCTCCTCGAGATTGAACTCGTTGACGAAGCCATCGATGAAGGCGGGCCCCTCGAGGCTCGCCAGGCGCGCGCCCGGATTCGGCAGCCCGTTCTCATAGACGTGCAGCGCCGACTGGATCGTATTGGGCGTATCCCCGAGCACCGAACCCCAGGCCACGCCGATCCGGATGATCTCGATCGGGTAGTCCTCAGCCGGCACATCGAGCACCACGCCGGCCTCCTCCCCCTCCACGAAGCAGGGGCACATGACCGTACCTGCCCCCTCCGTATTGCTCAGGGGAAACTGGTCCTCGCACTGGCTCCAGGCCTGCCCGGCCGCCAGCAGACTGCAAAAACTCACCACAAAACGGATACAGGTTCTCTGTATCATCTTTCCTGCCCTCCCAACAACATGGGCCAGGCGGCGCGGGGGTGCCATCCCTTAAAGCCCACTTATCTGCCCAACGGGTCAGCCGGAAACTTACATGCCCCTATCCGGCTCCCACAAACATCAATGCTAAGGATGGTTTTTCTGAGCGTCAAGAACTGAAAATGCCGAAGAAATCAACTATTTCACCCCAGGCTAAAGCGGCTGTTTTGACGTGAAGAACACCTTGCCAGCAGGCATCAGAGAAGGTTGAATAAATGCAGGATCCGGCAGGGACCCGGCTGGTCCCTCATCGGGCAGAAGCGTTAAAATCGGGGGTTGGGACGGGGATAGCCATGAGATCTTTTCTACTTACAGCGGCGGTACTGTTTTCCCTGGGCTCGCTGGCCACGCCGGCCAACGCGCAACAGGGAGGCAAACGCATCGTTGCCTACTACACGGCCTGGAGCATCTACGCCCGCAATTTCTTCGTCACCGACATCCAGGCGGAGAAGCTGACCCACATCAACTACGCCTTCGCCAACATCTCCGCCGCCGGCGACGTCGTTCTCGGCGATCGCTGGGCTGACATTGAGAAGAGCTACCCGGGCGACTCCTGGGATGACCCGCTGCGGGGCAACTTCAACGCGCTGCTCAACCTCAAGGAACGTCATCCGCATGTCAAGACGCTGATCTCTGTCGGCGGCTGGACCTGGTCCGGCCGGTTCTCCGATGTCTCCCTGACCGAGGCGACGAGGAGCCGCTTCGCAGCCTCCTGCATCGACTTCATGACCCGCTACGGATTCGACGGCATCGACATCGACTGGGAGTACCCCGTCGGCGGCGGCCTGGCCTCGAACCGCACCCGCGAAGAGGACCGGGAGAACTTCACCCTGCTCCTGGCCGAACTGCGCCGACAGATTGACGCGCGCGGCATCGCAGATGAACGCTCCTACCTGCTCACGATCGCGGCCCCGGCCGGGTCAGGAATCTACGCCAACATCGAGCTCGGCCGGATCCACCCGCTGCTCGACTGGATCAACCTGATGAGCTACGACTTCAACGGCGGCTGGAGCGACCAGACAGGTCTCAACGCCGGCCTCTTCGCCGCGACGGAAAACGAGAACAAGATCCCCGGCCTCAACGCCGCCGACGCTCTCCAGGCCTATCTCGCGGCCGGGGTGCCCCCGGTGAAGCTCCAGATGGGCGTTCCCTTCTACGGCCGCGGCTGGCGCGGCGTCGCCAACGTCAACAACGGCCTTCACCAGGCCCATCGGGGCGTGTCCAGCGGCACCTGGGAAAACGGCGTCCTGGATTACTCGGATCTCGTCGACAACTACCTGCCGACCTACACGCGCCACTGGCACGAGGAGGCGAAGGTGCCCTGGCTCTACAATCCGGACACCGGGATCATGATCAGCTACGACGACCCCGAGTCCCTCGCCCTGAAGGTCGACTACGTCAACGAGCAGCGCCTCGGCGGCGTCATGCTCTGGGACCTCAGCTCCGACGATGAGGCGGGCTCACTGCTGAGCGTACTGCACAACGGACTTCGTCAACCTCCCGCCGGCCGCTTCATCCGCGGAGACTGCAACACCGACGCGGTGATTGACCTGACCGACGCGGTCTACCTGCTCAACTACAACTTCACCGGCGGCCCGGCCCCCGCCTGCATCGCCGCCTGCGATGCAGATGGCGATGGCTCAGTCAGCGGCCAGGTGACCGACGCGCTGTACCTGCTGAGCTTCAGCTTCCTCGGCGGAGCGCCGCCCCCGGCTCCCTTCCCCGTCTGCGGAGCCTTCGCCCGTCCTTCGGACGAGGCGCTCGGCTGCGTCGAGACGGTCAAGGACTGCAGGAACTGAGCTTTCGAGCCTTTTCACCTGCCATAGAACCCATCTCGGGGTGAAGAATTTGACCTCCGTCCGGGCTGCAGATATCATGCTCTGGAGAAAAGAAGTGACTCCTTGAAAGCCGGGAGGGATAGATGTTTTCAATGTCTGAATCCACGCCGTACGGCCGCCGCGATTTCCTGAAGATTGGAAGCCTGGCGCTTGGAGGTCTCGGCCTCTCGGACCTCGCCACCGGCGCCGCCACGAGCCTGCGGAAGAAATCCGTCGTCCTCCTCTTCCTGCAGGGCGGACCGCCCCAGATCGAGACCTTCGACCCCAAGCCCGATGGCCAGTCCGAGATTCGCAGCGTCACAGGCAAGGTGAAGACCTCCCTGCCCGGCGTCTACTTCGGCGGCGGCCTGCCGAAAATGGCCAGCCTGGCCCACAAGATGGCGGTCGTGCGTTCCTTCAGGATCGGCGCCGCCGGCGGCTCGCACGAAAACGGCTACACCGCCCTGCTCAACGGCCTCAAGAACCCCTTCGACGCCACCATGGGTTCACTGTACTCACGCGCCGCGGGGAGCCTCAACCCTGACACCGGCATACCGACCAACTCGATCATCCTGCCCGAAACGATTGATCCTGGCATCAAGCTGGGCACCCCCAGCGGCGCCTTCACCTACAACCAGACGCGGCGCTACTTCTGCACCCCGGGCAAGCTCGGCTCCGAGTACCAGCCCTTCGACCCCGCCGGTGGAGGACAGCTGATGGAAAACCTCAAGCTCAGCGTCCCCAGGAAGCGCTTCGATGACCGCCGCGAGCTGCTGTCGAAGATCAGCCGCCTGCGCCGCGAGTTCGAAAAGCTGCCCGGCCTGAAAGGCGCCAGCGCCGCTCAGCAGCAGGCCTACGATGTCCTCTTTCGGGGCATCTCAGAAGCCTTCGATCTCTCAAAAGAAGACCCGAAGGTCCTCGATCAATACGACACCAGCAAGCTCGTCCCGATGAAAAAAATCCGCCGAGGCGGCCCCTGGTACAGGAACAACTTCAACCGCACCACCAACCTGCTCGGCAAGCAGATGCTGCTCGCCCGCAGGCTCTGCGAAGCCGGCTGCGGCTTCGTTACCGTCGTCGACAGCTGCTGGGACTTCCACAACGATGGCAACAACCCGCCCGTCAAGATGGGCATGGACGCGCTCAGCCCCCAGCTCGACCACGCGGTCGCCGCCTTCCTCGAGGACGTGGAGAGCCGCGGCCTCAGCGATGAGATCCTCCTGGTGATCACCTCCGAGATGGGGCGAACTCCCAAGAAGCAAAAGGGCGGTGGCAGCGGCCATTGGGGCAACCTCGCGCCCCTGGTGCTCGCCGGCGGAGGACTCCAGATGGGACAGGTGATCGGACGCTCGGACCGTATCGGCGGAAATCCCTCATCCACCCCCTACACCCCGCGGCATCTCATGGCGACAATCCTCCAGACCCTCTTCGATGTCGGCGAAACCCGCCTGCGAACCGACCTGCCGGCCGAGCTGAGCCAGCTCATCACCGATGGAAACCCCATCCGAGAGCTCTTCTGAACTCTCCCCCGAAAACAAACAGGAATCACTGATGAAAAAAATCATCATCGCGGGCTTCATCGGCGGAATCGTTAATTTCATGACTGCTGGCCTGCTCCAGCAAACGTCGCTCCACACCACCAAGGTCTCAAGTTTCAAGGACGAAAAAGCGGTTGCCTCGGTCCTTGGTGAAAACTCTCCTGAGCCGGGCTTCTATATGCTCCCGTATCCCGACACCAGCGGACTTTCCGATGAAGAGGCTGCAAAGGCCAAGCAGGCTGCGATCGAAGCAATCCCCAAGGGAATGTTCGTCACCGCGGCGATCAGACCCGATGGAGGCAGGCCAATGAATGAGAGCCTCATTCTGCAATTCATCACCTGTTGCCTGTGTTCTATTGCGCTGGCGGCACTGCTGTGTGCAATGGGCAGGAAAAGCTTCGGGCGGCGCCTAGGCGTCACGCTCACCCTCGCACTCTTCGGCTTCGCCGCATTCATCCTGCCCTCCTGGACCTGGTATGGCTACCCCGGGGCCTTCATCCTGGTTGAGCTTGTCGATGCTGTTGTCCTCTGGGGCGTGACAGGCTCGGTGATCGCCCTGCTCTTCAGGCGTTTCGAGGATGGCTGAAAGCTATTCGACAAGGGACCGGTCGGTTCCGAAGAAAACGCCGCCTCAACCCGGTAAAGCGAAGAAAAGATGACCAGGCTTTCGATCTTTTTTCTGGCTGTAGTTTCGCTGTCGGCCAATCCTGGCCGTTGCCGGGCCGACGATCCCGGACTGAAAAAGATCAACCTCTTCGAGGCCGGCATGCATGGCTACAGGCACTACCGGATCCCGGGAGTCATCGTCTCGCCGAAGGGAACCATCATCGTGTTCTGCGAGGCACGAAGCGGAGGCGACTGGAGCACCATCGATATCCGCATGCGCAGGAGCCTCGATAGAGGAAAAA
>CAJWMA010000257.1 GCA_913042995.1 uncultured bacterium
AGATCTTGCCGACATCACCTATATCAAGCATACCGGTGTCGAGCAGCCTGATGATATGCAGAGTGTCAGGGCCTGGGACAGCAGCTCGTCTTCGCTGCTCAAGGTTCTCCTGGAGAAGGTTCTCGAGCCCACCATCAGCAATTCCATCGGCAATTAAGTAGAGAGCCCGGTTTTCTTCTGTGAGTGTCGAGAGACGCCTCTCTTCTGAATTGCCGCGTTGCCCTGTCGCTTCCGGGAAGCTAAACTGCTCCGGAGGGAGGGTTCGTATATGGGAAAAGCCAAGGGAGAATCAAGGGGGCTTGCCTACCTGCAGCAGGTTCGTCCCCAGGCGGTCAGCCACCTGCTCAGGTTCTTCAGGGAATCGGGCCAGCATCTTGAGCCCAGGACCCGCTTTCTGATCTCGATCGTCACGAAGGTCATCAATCTCTCCCCCCGCGGCCTGCAGCAATATGTTCGCCGGGCGCTGGATGAAGGCGCCTCGCCTGATGAGATCATCGATGCCGTGCTCTGCGCATATCCCTGCGCCGGGCTCACGAAGGTGGTCGATGCGCTCGACGTGATTCTCGACATGAAGCTTCCCGGCTTCGAGGCGCCTGGTGAGGGAGATGACTCCACGGCGGCAGAGGGGCCGGTCGCGAAGGGCGAGTGGGTCGAGGTAGGTACCCGCGAGGAGCTTGGCGAGGATGAGCGTCTCGAGGTCAATGTCGCGGACAGGAGTCTTGCTGTTTTTGAGGCTGATGGAGAGATCTTCGTTATCGATGGACTTTGTCCCCATCGCAGCGGTCCATTGGTGCGAGGCCAGCTTCAGGGGAAGACCGTGACCTGTCCTCTTCACCAGTGGCAGTTTGATCTTGAGAGCGGTGCTTGCCAGGACAATCCCGGGGCCAGGGTGGGAACCTATGAGGTCAGGGTCGAGGATGATGGCCGGATCCTGGTCAAATTCTGAGCAGGCAGTCGCGTCGGCCGCGGCGACCCCGGGCAATATAGCAGAGGAGGGCTCTTGATACTTACCTGTGGACTCTCTCCCGCATGGCAGCACATCCTGGTTGCCGATGGTCTGTCCCCGGGCGAGGTCAACCGGGCCTCGGAGGTCTACTGGTGCGCTTCGGGAAAGGTTCTCAACGCGGCGATCGCCATCGCGCATCTCGGCGGCAAGGGGCGGGTTGTTTCGGTGCTCGGAGGGGCTCGGGGGGCGGATGTTCAGCGTGAATTCGAGGGGTGGGAGGTCGAGACCTCGTGGGTTGATTGCGCCGCGCCGACAAGGGTGTGCACGACGATGATCGATTCCTCCACTGGCTTCGCAACGGAACTGGTTGAGAACGCCGGAGCGCTCTCCGCCGCTGAGCTGGCCTGTTTCCGCCAGGCCTGCGCCGAGGGAGCCGGGGAGGCGGACCTGATTCTCGTCATGGGTTCCATTCCTCCTGGAGTCCCGGCTGATATTTTCGCCGAGATCCTTGCGGCGACTCCGGCCCGGGCGGTGCTCGATATTCGCGGGCCGGAGCTGCTCCAGGCAGTCTCGGCGGGAGCCTTCCTGGTCAAACCAAACCGGCAGGAGCTCGAATGGACCCTGGGTCGGGAGCTCGCCGATGAGGCCGCGGTCCTGGAGGGGATGAGAGAGCTGAACGACCGGGGCGCCGAGTGGGTCGTGGTGAGCCAGGGAGCCGGTCCGGTCCTGGTTACATCCGCCGGGGACCGCGCCAGGGTTTTTCCGCCACGAGTCGAGGCGGTCAACTCCATCGGCTGCGGCGACTGTATGGCCGGCGCGATTGCCCTGGCCCTGGATGAAGGCCGGGAACCCCTGGCCGCTATCAGCTATGGCATAGCGGCGGCGGCGGACAATCTTGCCACGGTACTCATGGGTCGGCTGGATCGGCGGCGGGTTGAAGAGTTGGCCGCGGAGGTGAAGACCGAGACGATCCCGATTGGCTGAGGGTCTCTTTCTTTCCATTCGAGGACCGGTCTGCTGTTAGAATGCAGACTTCCAACCAGCGAAATATAAGGAGTCATGGCATGAGAAAATATTCGATCCTGGCGGCGGCCATCATCTGCCTGCATGCGCCACTGGTTCGCGCCGAGGAGGTGGTTCGCGTTGCCTGTGTGGGAGACAGCATCACCTATGGAGCCGGCGTGGCCAATCGCGGGAAGAACAACTATCCAAAGGTGCTTGGCGGCTTGCTGGGGGCCGGGTACGAAAGCAGAAACTTTGGCGTCAGCGGAGCCACCCTGCTCAAGAAGGGCGATCATCCCTATTGGAGAACAGGCGCTTTCAAGGCGGCCACCGAGTTCAAGCCCCATATCGTGATCATCAAGCTGGGAACCAACGATTCCAAGCCGCAGAATTGGAAACACAAGGCGCAATACGCGGTAGACCTGGCAGCCCTGGTAGATCATTTCCAGGCGCTACCCTCCCGGCCAAAGATCTGGCTGTGCAAGCCGGTACCTGTTTACAAAGATCGGTGGGGGATTACCGAGAAGGTCGTCAAGGGGGAGGTCATTCCTTTGCTGGAAGGAGTGGCGAAGAAGAAGAAGCTGCCCGTTATCGACCTCTACAAGGCGCTGAGCGGGTCCCGGGAGCACTTCCCGGATGGTGTCCATCCGAATGTCAAAGGCGCGGAAATTCTTGCCAGGGCTGTTTACAAGGCGATCAGGGGGGGCGGCAAGGGCAAGGTGAAGCGTACGGCCGCGCGTCTGCCCGCGAAGGCCGGCAGCCAGGGCTTGTCAGCGGAAGCGGAAAGTTTGTAGTTGAGGACCAAGGTCCTTTGAGGGAGGAAAGATGATTCGATTCAGAAACCTGCTGGTCGTGCTGCTGGCGGTTTTCTCGTTGGAGGTTCTGGCCGAGGAGGGCGAGCGAGTCACGCTCGACAATGTCGAGAAGCCTCCGGAGCTTTCTCCTGAAGAACCCGTTCGAGGCAAGTTCTCAGCGCAACTCGCCGCGCGCTATCTTGACACCTCCGCCCTGCATTGGCAGAAGCAACGCAAATGCGGCACCTGTCACACGAACTTCGCCTATTTGATGGCGCGTCCCGCTCTGAAATCGATCTCCCCTCCTTCGCAGGAGGTGCGAAAGTTCTTCGAATCGATGGTCGAGGAGCGCTGGGAAAGCCAGGGACCCCGGTGGGATGCCGAGGTCGTTGTGACGGCATCCCTGCTGGCTGCCAATGACCGGTTGACTACCGGTAAGCTCAACCCGGTTACGCGGAAGGCTTTCAAGCGTATGTGGGGACTCCAGCGCAAAGATGGCGGCTGGGACTGGCTCGAATGCGGCTGGCCTCCCATGGAGTCCGATGCGCACTATGGCGTAACTCTCGCCGCGCTCGGGGTTGGAATGGCGCCTGGCGGCTACGCCGGAAGCGATGAAGCGAAGGCTGGGGTTGAGGGGATTCGGCGCTACCTGTTGAAGAACCCGCCTCCATCGCTCCATCATCGGGCGATGCTGTTGTGGGCCTCGACACGTCTTGGTGGACTCATGGGGAAGAAGGACCACGCCTCGGTGATCTCGGCCCTCTCCGCCCTTCAGCGGCCCGATGGCGGATGGGCCATGGCGAGCCTCCTCGAGGGGTGGGACGGCCACAAGCGCAAGGATGACAAAAAGCAGGAGCTCGAAAAGAGCGATGGATACGGCACAGGATTTGTGGCCTACGTTCTTCGCCAGGGTGGCGTCCCAGCCAGCGATGATCGCCTCAAGAAGGCGATTGCCTGGCTGAAAAGGAATCAGCGCGAGAGCGGGCGGTGGTTTACCCGCTCTCCAACCAGGGACTCAAAACATTTCATCTCTAATGCCGGCACGGCTTTCGCGGTGATGGCCATCGAGGCCTGTCTACCTTGAGACCGGCAGCTTCATGATGTGCAGATCTTTTCCGGCGAAAAGGTAAAGCCGGTTGCCTTCGCGCCAGGGGCTGATGAGTCCATCCCCTGCCGGCCATTTGGCATGGCCTCTTGGGTCCCGCACGACCTTGATGAAGTCGGTGGTGTAACCGTAGCGCGGCTGCGGGACATCGCCCGCCGCGGGGCTTTCCGTCCACACCAGCAGGTACTTTCGCTTACCGGAGCGCAGCTTGCCGAGGTAGGCGACAAACCCGGGACGGTATATTCCGCGGTGTCCCTTGCCGCCATCGTCGGGGTGAATGATGGGATTATTCTTTTCCCACCGCCACTTTCGGCCGTTTTCGCTGGTGGCGAAGCCAAGGGTTGGCAGCCCCTTGGCCGGGGTGCCTCTCAGAAAGGCCAGCCACTGGCCGCCCGGAAGCCTCTGGATCGCGTGATAGGAGGATGCGCTTTCCATCCAGGGAGCCTTCGTCGTCGGCAGCACAGGCAGGATGTCGTGGACGCTGACCTTGCCCAGGGCCTCACTCCGGATGATTCTCCATCGATGAGATGCGAGGTCTTCGGATACCGCGAGCGCTGTCATCTGGTTTCCCTGGCCGGGCGATCGCGGGTCGGCTTTCCAGGCCCCATGGTAGTGGTTGTAGTAGTGGAAGTAGAGGAACCAGAGCTTCTCCTCCTCGCACCAGGTGACGCAGGGACTTGAAAAGTGAGACGGATCACCTTTCTTGCCGGGGTAGTGTGGATTGACGAGGACCATGCTGTGTTCACGAGCGGGATCGAGGGCCCTGATCTTCGTGTAGGGGCCGCCGACCCGGTCGGCGACGGCGCAGCCGATGCCGGAGGTCGGATCGTGGTGGGCAAAATACAGGTAGTATTTTCCATCCGCCTTCTTGCCGTGGTCATTGCGCACAAGGGAGGGGTAGCCCAGGGAGCTGTGACTCTGCCCGGGGCTCCAGGTGCTTTTTTCCCAGGCCTCGTCCGCCGCCAGGATCTCCTTTGAGCTGACGACAGTCAGGGGGAGCGCCTTCTTCAGGTCCGAGAGGTCGACGCAGCGGAGGTTGTTATCGAGAGATCTCCGCCCCTTCTGCGCCTCGGCCTGGCCCACTGGCAGGCATAGAAAGAACAGGGCCCACAGAAAGCGGCTGGGCGGTCTTCGGGGAGACTTCATACGGATGTTCTCTTATTTTTCGCCCGCGCTGTGTTCCAGTACGAAGCTGACGATGGGCCCGGGGTCTTTCAGGCTATGCGGGTGGTGTCCGACGCCCTTCTTCAGGATGACCTTGATGGCGCCCCCGAGCGCCTTGTAGCGTTTTTCCAGCACCGCGGTGTTTTCCGCCACCGGCACGACCTTGTCCGCCCCGCCGCAGACATGCAGAAGCGGGATGCCTGCTTTAGCCAGCGGCTCGAGATTATCAACCGGGTTGCCCTTATAGGCTTTCGCCTGCTCTTCACTCAAGCCGTAGGCCTTGAGGCAGGCGACCCAGGCTCTCCGCTGCGCTTTGCTCAGGGGTTTTCCCTTGTTCTCTTTCCGACGGTAGAGGTCGCCCGGCCAGCTCCTGAAATCGCAGACCG
>CAJWMA010000258.1 GCA_913042995.1 uncultured bacterium
TGGCGAAAAATACAAGGGCGCCTCCAGGCTCGTGTACCGCGGCATCAAGAAGCTCTATTTCTCCGCCTTTCAGTCCTATCTTTTCAACGGGGTGCTGGAGGAGAGGATGCGCGTGTCCGGAGGGGATCCAGGCAGGCTTTTTGAAGGAGATGTCGCTCATCGCCATGATGATGGAGTTACCTTCTACGTCGATGATCCAGCCGCAGAGGCCGAGCGTATCAGGAAGTTCGAGATCAGTCCGACAGGACCCATGTTCGGCAGAAAGATGCGCATCCCCCGGGGCTATGCCAACGAGGTTGAGCTGGAGGCCCTGGCCGGGCAGCGACTGGATCACAAGGACTTCCACCATCTACAGCAGGGCTGGCGTATGGAAGGGGGCAGACGTCCTTTACGAGTTCCCGTTACCCAGCTCAGCGGCCGTCTGGAAGGAGATGGGATGGTCGTAGAGTTTTTTCTTCCGCGAGGCTCCTACGCTACGACCCTGCTCAGAGAATTGATGAAGAACGAGACGATTCCGCCAGCCTATGCGGACAGGCTGCCTTGTAAGCAGGACCTCGCCGATGTATTTTTAGCGCCAGAAAGAGCAGGTTCCAGATGACGAATGAAACGGAAACGGGACTGGATTTCGCCGAGTCCCTTGCAGCCGCTACCCCGACACCGGGGGGCGGGGCCGCCGCGGCCAGGGGAGGTCTGCTGGCCACCTCCCTGGTGAGGATGGTGACGGGGATTTCTTTGCAGAAGATAGAAGCTCCTGACTCCGAAGAGGGCGGTGAGGATCCCGGCCAGGCTCTTCTCGAGGGAACTGGAGACAGCGCCAGGAAATTGGGAGAGCGTTTTCGTGCCCTGGAGGCGGCCGACATTGCTGTCTTCGATGATTTCATGTCAGCCATCAGGCTGCCGAAGGAAAGCGAAGATGAGATAGCATCTCGGAAGCTGGCCCTGCGAGATGCTGCAGAGAAGGCGACAAATGTTCCCCTGGATACTCTCGCGGCTTGCCTGGAGATCTTCGAGTTGATTGATGGCCTGCTCGATGCGGCCTCAATCGGAACGGTTCGCCTCGGGGCTGACAGTGACCTGGGAGCTGCCCTGGAGTTCTCCAACGCGGCCTTCAGGGCGGCTGAGTTGAACATCAACGCCAACCTCTCCATGCTGAAGGATGATCCCCGCCTGGAGGCTCTGAGTACGCGTTATAGCGCCCTGAGGGAGCGCTTTGAGGAAGACTTCCCGGTGCTTCGTACGCGGGTTCTGGATTGGCTCAAGGACCACTGAGGGGCTCTCCCGAGCTGAATCCGGAGGGTGATTATTCGAGGAAGCCTTCGAGCGAACGGCTGCGGGTCGGGTGCTGAAGCTTCTTGAGGGCGCGGATTTCGATCTGGCGAATCCTCTCCCTGGTGACCTTGAACTTCTTGCCAAGCTCTTCGAGGGTGCAGGTCGTGTCCCGTCCGATTCCATAGCGGAACTTGACGACCTCCCGTTCGCGGAGGCTGAGACTTTTGAGCACCTCTTCGAGGCGGTCTCGCAGCATCTCCTGGGTGATGGCCGTGGTGGGAGATTCCAGGCTCTTGTCTTCGATCAGGTCGCCAAAGGTGCTGTCCTCGTCGTCCCCAAGCGGATTGTTGAGAGAAACCGGAGACTTGGAGAGCTTGAGCGCCTTGCGAACTTCTTCCCGAGGCAGATCCATGTCTTCCGCTATATCGAGAATGTTTGGAGCCTGGCCATTTTTGAAGGTCAGCTCCCTGCTGATGCTCATGAGCTTGGTCATGGTCTCCGACATGTAGACCGGCAATCGGATCATGCGGGACTTTTCAGCAATGGCTCTCGAAATCGCCTGACGGATCCACCAGGTGGCATAGGTGGAGAACTTGAAGCCTTTGCGGTATTCGAACTTTTCCGTAGCTCTCATCAAGCCGGTGTTTCCTTCCTGGATAAGGTCCAGGAAGGAAAGTCCCCGCTTGCGATACCGCTTCGCTACACTCACCACGAGTCTGAGGTTACCCGAAGCCAGGCCGCTTTTAGCTCTCTCGTAACGGAGGAACTCTTCTTCAGCCCTGGCTGCGCGTAGAAGGAAGGAATTGTAGTTCTCGAAGAGGGCGACATTCACTTCCCTCAGGGCGGTATCATCAAGGTAGCGTCGGCGCTGAACTGGATTTGGTAAAACCCTGCGTATAATTTCCCCAAACTGCACCAGGGCACTTTTCCAGCGCGCCAGATAACTCAACTTGATGTGATACTCCTCGATGATCAGGACCGTTCGCTTGATCCTCTGGAGTAACCGCTTCTGAATCCGGGCAACCTCTGACTTTCTCGATTGCCCCTTCGAGATCTTGGTAGTTTTCTTCGCTTTGGAGCCGGCCGTTGGGAAGTTGAGTCCCACGATCGTCTTCTTCAGCGAGTCAAAGTCTTTAACATTGGCTTTGAGGTTCCTCTCGAGCGAGGCCAATGATTTTTCGAGCCTCTTGAAGAACTTGGCCCGCTCACCTTTTTGGGAGAGGTTCACATCGAGAGCCTTCTCGATCATGATCTCTTTGCTCATGATGAGCTGAAAGAGCTCGATAACTCTCTGCTGACCGTAGCGGGTGGCGTAAAGTTCCCGTCTGAGGTTGATGCGGGAGGCCTCGATCTCCTTGGCGTATTCGACTTCCTCCTCGCGAGCGAGAAGGGAGATACCGGACATCTGGCTGAAATACATCCGGATCGGGTCGCCCAGCTTGCGGATCGCGGCCGATTGATCGTCCTCTTTTTTCTTTTCGAGAAAGCCCTTTTTCAGGACCTTGATCCCCTCTTTCTTGAGAGCCTTGCGAATGCGGGTGAGGTAGGGAGCATTCGAGGAAGCGTCCGCTGCAAGCTCGAAGATGTCTTCGTGGCTTACAGTCTTGCTCTTGAGATTCTTGATAAGGCTTGCGACTACGGTTTCAACTGGCTCCAAGGCGCTAACTCCTGTTTTTTCGCGGTCTCTGGTATTTTTCTGATTGAGGTCTTTCCTCACAGGGACATAAAGCAAACCTCAGGCCAAACACGAAAAATCACCCCCTCTTTCCTAAGTCATTTATTCTACTTGTCTTGTGGGTGAGCCTCGGGAATCCCACAAAAGGTACAAAGACGGACTTGTCAGAATTTTGACAAGACTTTGGTCAGAAGTTCAGGCTGGTTTAACACTTTGGCTGTGGCGAAAAGGGGGCATCCTGGTTTTCGGGAGCCTGATAGGGTGCCGGTTTGTGCAGATCCTCGTTTGGCCGCCCTCTTCTCTTGTGCAAGAGGATTGACAGGTCCATTGCTTACGGTTGAATGCAGTAAAGATCTGTCAGCAAGTTCCTGGAGAGAATCCTGATGTTCCACCGTACTCTTTTGCTTTCGTTGACACTGGCCGCTGTGTTCGTTTTCCACGGCTGGCCGGACCGATTTTCTTTTTCATTTCTGATGGCGGAGGATCTGAAGAGCCGGCCGGCGGTCGAATTCATCGTGGGTGACTACCTGCTGTCGGAGGGCGGAGAGTGGAAAGCGGCGGAGAGTCCTCTGCGGGGACCGTTCGGAGTCGATTTTGATTCTTCAGGGGCGATGTACATTGTCGAGCTGTCAAGCGGCAGTCTTCATCGACGATCCGGAACGGGAGAATTGAAGACACTTCGCGGGCGTCATAAGAAAGGTTATTCGGGCGATGGAGGCGGCGTTTCGCGGGCCGGGTTCAATGGGCCGCATAACTGTGTAGTCACTGCAGATGACAAGCTGCTGATCGCCGACAGCTGGAATCATTGTGTGCGCCGCATCGATCTGGAAACACTTCAGACCGAAACGATCGCGGGTACAGGAGCCGGGGGCTTCTCCGGCGACGGCGGCCCGGCCAGGGCTGCGAAATTCAATTACACCATGTGTATTGAGCTGTCTGTGGACAGGAAGATTCTACACATTGCCGATCTGAAGAATCGACGGATTCGCAATGTGGACCTGCAGACGGGAGTCATTCGTACCGTTGCAGGTAACGGGAAGAAAGGGACTCCGAAAGACGGCGGCCTTGCAGTGAAAAACCCACTGGTCGATCCGCGAGCTGTCACATCGGATGGGTCTGGCAATCTGTACATCCTGGAGCGTAATGGGAATGCATTGCGGGTTGTTCGCGCGGATGGAGCGATTCACACGGTTGCTGGTGCCGGCAAGAAGGGTTTTCGAGATGGAGACGCGTTGCAGGCCCTGCTTGGTTCACCCAAGCACATATGCTGTGACCCTGGCGGGAATGTTTACATCGCAGATGATGCGAACAAGGCCATTCGCAAGTACGACCCGAAGACGAGGCAGGTTTCAACCGTTCTGGGCAGGGGATTCGGTGATTCGAAGATTCAGCTGGCACGTCCGCACGGAGTACGCTGGCATCGCGGATTTCTGTATGTCGTTGACACCGGACACAATCGAATCCTGCGAGTCCTGCTGAAGTAACAGGGGAAAGAAGGGGGGGAGGCTCAGGGGACGAGATAGACCCTGGAGCGGGCCCAGCCTCGGTCCTCGTCATAGGACCAGAGCGCAACGTAAGGGAATGAGACCCTTCGAGCGGAGGGGCTGTCGAGGAAGACCTCGATCGGCCTGCTGATCCGCGGGAGGTTTCCGCTTGAGAGAACCTCTACATTGCGAAGGAAATCAAAGTTCTCTCCAGGAGTTCGGATCAGGTCGTGTCGATTGGAGGATCCGACCAGGAAGTAGAAGCTGTCACCGCTCCTGGGGTGTAGTTGAGCTCTGACCCTCATTGACTGTCGGCGTCTTCGCGCAGCTTCGAGGAGTCCGATAGGCCGTCCGCCCTTCTTTCCACCTCGCAACGCGGGCACATTTCCAAGTTCCGGTAGATCGGCTGAGAATCCCATCCAGGGCAGCCCCCGAACATCTCCGCTCCAACTGCCGAGAGCTATTCTCGCGCCCGTAGTGCTCGAGTGGAGGGAAACATCAAGAGTCAAGATCCCCATGTCGGGGGTCAGGAGGTTGAGATCGTCAAGCGCGGCCTGGAGCCAGTCGACATTGAGATTGACCGGGACATTGAAGAGTCCGCTGGCGGGATCTCTTGGAGTGGTCGCTCGACCAGCGGGGTGTACCGTCTGCATGGTCAGGAAAGTTCCACTGGAACTGAAGACCAGGACTCCCGGGTTGGCGTAGTTGGTCTGGAGCCTCATCCGCAGCCATTTGCCGTCAAGGAGATCCTCTCCGGCAGGAACGTTTCCGGCACGGGCCGCATCGGCTCTCTCGTTGGGAACGATGTCTCTATCGAAGCGGTCAAGGCCTCCTTCTCCAACCTGCGCGCCACCGCCATCTCCGAGCGG
>CAJWMA010000259.1 GCA_913042995.1 uncultured bacterium
GCGATCCCCGGCTTCCCGGCGGAGGGATCAACCCCCGGGCTGTGGTCAATGGGGCAGGAACCGTCTCGGGCCTCGTCTCGCCCTCGCGTAACAGCGGGGTGAAGGCCCTGGTGCCAACCAACGGCGGTCTTGGCAGAACCTGGACAGAGATAGATTTTGACGATTCCGGCTGGGCAACGAGTCCAGATGGAGTAGGAGTTGGCTACGAACGAGGAGATGGCTACCAGGAGTTCATCGATCTCGACATCGAAAGCCAGATGTACAACCAGAACTCCAGTGTCTATATCCGCATCCCCTTCGAAGTGGACGATCCGGCCGACATCACCCAGCTTACGCTCAACATGATGTACGACGATGGATTCCTGGCCTACCTGAACGGAGAGAGAATCGCCTCAGCCAATTCACGGGCCCTGGCATCCTGGAGCGCGGCAGCATCGGCGCAGCACGACGACGCCGCCGCCCTGCAATTCGAGACCTTCAGCGTCGCGAACGCGGGGGTCGAAGCTCTTCGGCGGGGAACGAACATGCTCGCCATCCAGGGCTTCAACTTCACCATCGATTCCAGCGATCTGCTGATCGTGCCGATCCTCAGCGCCAGCTCGACCAACGAGGGAGAGCCGATCGTTCTGACTGAGCCCACGCAGGTCAGGGCCAGGGCGAAGCTCGGCAACGAGTGGAGCGGCCTGGCCGAGGCGACCTTCGTCTACAATTCGGACCTGCCGCTTCGAATCACCGAGCTCATGTACCACCCGGCACGCCCACAGGATGCCGGGGAATACAGCGCTGACGATTTCGAATTCATCGAGATCCAGAATGTTGGTACCGCTCCCGCCGCCCTTGCCGGAGTCTATTTTGACAACGGGGTCCAGTTCGACTTCACCTCATCTCCCATCCAGACCCTCGCCCCCGGAGAATACCTGGTGCTGGTTGAAAATCTCGCGGCCTTCTCCTCGATCTACGAAACAGATGGACTCAACATCGCCGGCCAGTACGGCGGCAACCTCGACAACGGAGGCGAGAGAATATCCCTCACCGATGGCAGAGGCGAGAAAATCCTCGAGTTCCGCTACGAAGACGATTGGTTCGTCGAGAGTGATGGAGGCGGCCACTCGCTGAACATCATCGACCCCTCGGGTAACACCGAGTCCTGGAATGATGAGGCAGGCTGGGCACTCAGCGCCAAGCCTGGAGGAACCCCAGGAAGCCCGGGCGGAGGAGATTTTGTACCGAGTGGCTGGCAGCTTCCCGGAGATGCCAACCAGGACGGCGTCCTCGACATCTCAGACCCGGTACGGATCCTGCGGCAGCTCTATCTCGGTATTCCCGGCGAAATACTCTGTGACAGTGAAAATCTCGCCGCCGGTGGAAGCCTGGTTATCCTGGATGTAAATGGAGACTCGATGGCCGATCTCTCCGACGCGGTCTACAGCCTGAACTTCCTCTTCACAAGGGGACCCGAGCCCATCCTCGGAAGCGAATGCATCCGAATTGAAGGTTGCCCGAGTAGTTGCCGGTAAATCTGGACGATTCGCCGCTGATGGGCGTGGCAACAGCCCACAGGCACTCTACGACTCTCCCTAGGGGGTGCACGGCAACTTTCGTCCAAAAAAGCGTCTTTTGAGGTCCCATTTCTTATATAAACCTCAAAATAGGCCTCTCAAATACCTATAAAAACCTCATCTGCAGAAGATGGTGGCTATTTTCCTTTAAAAATACGACTTTATTAGTAGGCTACCCTTGAACAAGGACAATATAGACGATAAATTCGTATCTTTCGTTGAACCTGGCTTCAACACTCCCGGCAAACGCAGCAGAGCGGGCTTTGCGGGCTTAAAAGACTCATTTCAGTAGAGAACGCCCTTAGCAGGGAACAGGTAAAAATGACAACAGGCGCCGACGTCATCATCGAATCCTTCCGTCGAGAAGGCGTGGAATACGTCTTCGGTCTGCCCGGCGGCGCAGTGATGCCGATCTTTGATTCCATCCTCGACTCTAAGATCGAGCTGGTCCTGACCCGCCATGAGCAGGGGGCCACCCACATGGCCGACGGATATGCCCGCGCGACGGGTAAGACCGGCGTCGTCATGGTCACCAGCGGCCCCGGAGCCACGAATACAGTCACAGGACTCCTGACCGCGCACATGGACTCCGCTCCGATGGTGGTGGTCTCGGGCCAACAGATCACCCCGATGCTCGGCAAGGACGCCTTCCAGGAAGCGGACATCTTCGGCATCACGATCCCCGTGGTGAAACATTCCTACCTGGTAAAGGACGTCGCCGATATACCCAGGGTCATGAAGGAGGCCTTCTTCATCGCTTCCAGCGGCCGGCCCGGTCCCGTGCTCGTCGATGTACCAAAGGATGTCGCATCGGCTGAGTGCGTAACCACCTTCCCGGAAGATCTAGATGAGCATCTCCCCGGCTACAACTTCCCGCAGATGTGCGACATGGAAAGCATCTACGCCTGCGCCGACCTCCTGCACGCATCGAAGAGGCCGCTGCTTTATGTTGGCCAGGGCGCCAGGATCTCCGGAGCCGCCGAGCTGGTAAGAGAGCTTGCGGAAAAGCTCCAGGCTCCCGTCACCACAACCCTGCTCGGCAAGGGCGCCTTCCCTGAAACCCACGAGCTCTCTGTCGGCATGCTGGGAATGCATGGAACGGCCTACGCCAACAAGACCGTGGTCGACTGTGACCTGATCATGGCCATCGGCGCCAGGTGGGACGACCGCATCACCGGCAAGCTGAGCGAGTTCTGTCCTGCCGCGAAAAAAATCCACCTGGACATTGACCCGGCCGAGCACGGAAAGATCATCGAGCCCGATGTCTCCCTCGTAGGCGATGCGAAGCTGGTCCTCGAGGAGCTGATCCAGCATATCAATGGCCTCGACACCGGGGACTGGCTCAAGCAGGTCAACGTCTGGAAGAATAAATTCCCGCTTAAATATCCCAAGCGGGGAGGCCTGAGAGCCCAGCACGTACTCGATGTTCTCAGCGACCTTACGAAAGGGGAAGCTATCGTCACCACCGATGTCGGCCAGCATCAGATGTGGTGCGCCCAGTTCTACAAGACCAGGCTCGACTACCAGTGGATCACCAGCGGCGGCGCGGGAACCATGGGCTTCGGAATGCCTGCGGCGATCGGCGCCCAGTTCGGCCGGCCCGGCCACCAGGTGTGGGCTGTGGTAGGAGACGGCGGCTTCCAGATGACCATGCCGGAGCTCGCCACCGCCGCCACCTCCAAGCTGCCGATCAAGGTGTTGATCATCAACAATGCCTACCTTGGAATGGTCCGACAATGGCAGGAGATGTTCTTCGAAAACCGCTATTCCGGCGTCGATCTCGAGGGAAACCCCGATTTCGTCAAGCTGGCTGAATCCTTCGGCTGCAAGGGTTTCCGTATCCGCAGAAGCGGCGATGTCCGCCGCATCCTGCAACAGGCGATCGACTACAACGATGGCCCCTGCATTATCGATGCCTGCGTTGAAAAGGAAGGCAACGTCTTTCCGATGATTCCAGCGGGAGCGGCGGTGAGTGAAATGATCACGGAAAAGCCGAAGATAGCCCTTCCCAAACCTGAAGGCAGCACCTGATCCGTAAGATCCCCGGAAAACAAATATGAGCATAGACGGCAAACATACCATCAGCATGCGGGTCCACGATCGGCCTGGAGTCCTATCGAGAATTGCCCAGGTATTCGCGCGTCGGGGATTCAATATCGACTCCCTGGTCGTCAGCGCGGGACACCAGCCGGGTTTTTCCCGTATGACCATCTCCTGCGAAGGCGATCCGGACCAGCTCGAGCAGATCGTCAAGCAGTTGGAGAAGCTCGTCGACACGGTCCACGCCACCGAGCACATGAGTGAGAGCACGGTCGAGCGGGAGATGGCCCTGGTGAAGGTTACCGCCAATCCTGAAAATCGCAGCGAGATCCTGCAGATAGCCGAATGCTTCCGCGGCAAGGCTGTCGACATCACCGAGGAGTCCATGGTGGTCGAGGTGACCGGCAACTCCGAGAAGATCGATGCCTTCGAAAAACTTCTCGAAAGCTTCGGAATCATCGAACGTGTGCGTTCGGGCAAGGTCGTCATCGCCCGGGGCATCGGGATCACCTGATCCCCAACACCCCCCTCCAGCCTGAAGCCTTCTTGCAACGGCGCCCCGGAGGTTCTACCTTATTCAGTCGGTAGAACATACGGCTTACCATTCAATTGCAACCACGCCTACAGGAAGGTCTTTCGATGAACCTGAAGTCTCTTCTCATTCTTTCGCTTTTCGCTTTCCCGACCATCTTCACCTCGCTCCCCTCATGGGCCGCCGACGCGGAAGAGGGCTTCAAGCCGATTTTCAACGGCAAGGATCTCGACGGCTGGGATGGAAACCCCGACTTCTGGAGCGTCAAGGACGGCGCCATCACCGGACAAACAACGAAGGAGAAGCCCACCAGGGGAAACACCTTCATCATCTGGCGGCAGGGAGAGCTCGATGATTTCGAGCTGCGGCTCGACTACAAGATCATCGGCGGCAACAGCGGGATCCAGTACCGGAGCTTCGAAAATCCGAAATGGGGAAAATGGGTCGTCGGCGGCTACCAGGCCGACTTCGAGGCGGGCAAAACCTACTCGGGCATCCTTTACGGCGAGCGCTACAGGGGAATCCTCGCCCAGCGCGGACAATCCACCGAGATCGGCGACAACCACAAGCCCAGGCTACTCGAGAAGGTCGGCAATTCCGCCGAATTGCAGGCCAATATCAAGAACGAAGACTGGAACTCCTACCGGATCATCGCCAAGGGATACCAGCTCACCCACGAGATCAACGGCAAGGTCACCTGCAAGGTGCTCGACAGCGACAAGAAAATGCGTCGGCGCTCAGGAATCCTGGCCCTGCAGCTGCACGCAGGCCCCCCGATGACGGTCCAGTTCCGCAACATCCGTCTCAAGAGGCTGAAGCTCGGCGACAAGAAGAAGATCGTCATGGTCTCCGGCCACCGCAGCCATGGCTACGGCTCGCACGAATTCAACGCCGGCCATCTCCTGATGAAGGAGCTCCTCGATAAAAGCTCCGCTGGGGTGCACACCACCGTCTATCTCAACCAGGGCCACCTCAAGCCAGCCGTGCCCGTGATGAACGGCAACTGGCCGAAGGACCCGACCGCCTTTGACAACGCCGACTCGGTCGTTCTCTTCATGAATGGCGGCGGCGGACACCCCGTGAACCGGCACCTCGATGAAATCGACGCCCTGATGAAAAAAGGCGTCGGCCTGGCCTGCCTTCACTACGGAGTCGAGGTACCCA
>CAJWMA010000260.1 GCA_913042995.1 uncultured bacterium
CTTCCGTAAGCATTTTCCTGCGTTGCCTGGTCAGGGCCTCCGTCAGCATCTGCGACCTCGGCCCGCTCCTTTGCGGGGCTGCGAGCCTGGTGGCTATTGCTGTGCCGCGGTCTCTCCGGCTTTGTCGGCGGTTGGTCGGTCCAGTTCCAGGCGAGGATCTCCTGCCAGTCGTCGGTGAGATCTGGGCGGATCTTCCGTAAGCGTTTTCCTGCGTTGCCTGGCCAGGGACTTTCGTCAGCATCTGCGACCTCGAGCGCGCTCCTTTGCGGGGCTGCGAGCCTGGCGGCTATTGCTGTGCCGCGGCCTGCCTCTCCGGCTTTGTCATGATCGCTTGCCGGGCCTGCCGGCGGCTGATCAGTCCAGTTCCAGGAGAGGGCCTCGTAGCTGTCGCCGGTGAGATCTGGGCGGACCTTCAGGAGGCCCTCGGGCCGTTGGGGTCAAAGCCGAGGTCCGCGATGGTCTCGGGTTGATCGCGGGCCAACTCGGCATGGTGATGGGTGCCGTTGGCATCGTTCGGCCTGAGGTTCAGAGCGTCGTCGGCCCTGAGTTCGCCGCCGGCCAGACGTTGTCGTTGAAGTGTTCGACCTCGGGGCCGGCCATGTTGATTCTCGCGTTGTCCAGCCAGGGGCTTCCTTTGAGTTCATGATCTGCGGCCTGTCCATGTCGGCGGCTAATGTCGGTGAGTTTCGAGAGGCGAAGCGTTCTACGTGAAACTTTTTCGTGGCCCGGGCTTGAGGCTGGAGAGAGCCGCTCGTATTTCCTGCGGGCTTTTCTGCGGTCCGGCGATGGGCTGTAGCGAAGTTCCTGAGAGGGTTTTTTCGTCGCTGGGCTTGCGTCCAGCGAGTCCGGTTGGTGTCTCATCCGTATCTACCGGAGAGCTCTTTGTCGCCTTCTATAGAGCTTGTTGTCCTTCGCCAGGGCTTTTTCGCGGTTTGTTCTACGTGGAACGTCTGGGCTTTGATCCTGTGGTTTGTGGTGTACCAGGGTCGACTCGCAGGCCCTGATGGCCCTGAGGCCTTTTTCGTTTAGCTCTTGAAAGGGGTTTCTTAGGGCACTAAAGTTCTGTTGTTGTCTGTTTGACGTATTTGGCCTGCAGGCTTGGTGGAGAGAAGTGACCCGAGCAATTACGGTTGCCAGTCAAAAAGGTGGTGTCGGTAAGACAACCACGGTGATTAACCTC
Organism: uncultured bacterium; assembly: GCA_913042995.1. GTDB lineage: Bacteria > Planctomycetota > UBA8108 > UBA8108 > UBA8108 > UBA8108. The sequence goes on from CAJWMA010000260.1 coordinate 1,181, forward strand.
GCCGCGAGCCTCTGTCTCGCTGGCCGCAAGGTTTTGCTGATGGATCTCGACCCCCAGGCCAACGCGACCAGCGGGGTGGGGGTGGAGGTGCCCGCGGCTGACTCCGATGAGTTTCCATACCTGAGCGCCCTCTTGAACGGTGATCCGCTCGAGCCTTTCATTTGTGAGACGGAACATGAGAATCTCTGGGTGCTGCCCTCGAGTCCGGAGGCTTCAGACCTTCGGGTGGTGCGAGACCTGGAGGACGCCGATGCCGATGAGTTGCGCCAGAGAATGCGCGAGGCCGCGGAGCCTTTTGACTATGTGATCCTGGACTGTCCGCCATCGCTGGCTGGGCTTCCAACGCTGGCGCTGGAGCTTAGCGATGGCCTTATCGTGCCCGTGCAGTGCGAATACTACGCGATGGAGGGGCTGAGCCAGATATTGCCATTAGTTAAAAAAATAAAGAATAATACAAATCCAGAATTGGAGATAGAGGGGCTGCTTCTGACGATGTTTTCTCCGGACCTGGATCTCTCTCATGATGTTGTTGATCAGATCACTGAGTTTTTTGAAGGCGGAACCTTCTCGTCCGTTATTCCAAGGGACGTCCTTTTGGCTGAGGCGACCAGTCATGGATGCCCAGCCTTTCAATATGATTGTGAATCGAAAGGGGCCTGGGCTTATGTCGAGCTGGCCCGGGAAGTGATGGAGAATGGCTAAACGGAAATTAGGCCGGGGGCTGGAGCTGTTGATCGGAAAGGGTGGGGGGGATGTTCCAACCCGGACGGGTCGAGACAAAAAGAAGCCTGCGAAGAAAAAGTCCGCCAGGAAAAAGGCCCCTCGGAAGAAAGTTGTCACCAGGGAGGCTGTGGAGCAGCCGGAGCTTGAGCTCCAGGCCCGGGTGCCCGGCGACTCGGTTGAGCAGGGCCCGGTGGTCCTGATGGTCAGCCCCAATGAAATCAGTGAAAATCCTCAACAGCCTCGAAAAGATTTTCCGCTGACGGAGTTGGAGGCGCTGAAAACCTCGGTGGCTCGGGATGGGTTGTTGCAGCCGCTGTTGGCCCGCATCGATGGCAAGGGCTATCAGCTTGTGGCAGGGGAAAGACGACTGCGGGCATCGCGAGAGCTTGGGCTGGACAAAGTTCCGATAATCCTGGCTGACGTGGCCGACGAAAAACTCCTTGAGTTGGCCCTTGTTGAAAACCTTCACCGAGATGATCTCAACCCCATTGAGCTCGGGGAGGCCTACCGGAGCTTGCTGGCCATCAAGTCCTGTACCCAGGAACAGCTGGCTGAGCAGCTGGGCCTGAGTCGCTCGGCCGTTAGCAATACCATTCGTCTGCTCGATTTACCTGAAGATATTAAAAAGGCGCTTGTCCGGGGCCAGATTAGCGCCGGGCATGCGAAGGTGCTTCTTTCCGCCACCAACAAGGCGGATCAACGGCTGCTTTTTGAAAGAATTGCTGAGGAGAACATGTCCGTTCGTGAAACGGAGGCCTTTTTAAAGAACGGCGGCGGCGATTTTGATGACGAACCGGCCGGCAAAGCCGATCGAAAAGGCCGAGCGAAGGCGGATAAGGATCCCAACGTACTGAAGCTGGAGGAGGAGATGATGGAGGCTCTCGGCGCGAAGGTTTCAATTCGAGTCAGCGGCCGCCGTAAACAGAAAGGTGTTCTTTCAGTCAGCTTTAATTCTCGCGCGGAATTTGATCGCCTGCGGGAACGTCTTCTGGGGCTGATTGAGGCATGACAAGGCCAGGGGCCAGGCAAAACAACAGAATCGCACGCAGCGCGTTCTTACCGCAAAAGCGGAAGGGCCGGATCCTGTGTATTCTTCGCCAGCGGCAGATAAGCGGTGTGAATTAATTCCTCCCTCAGGGTTCTCGCTGGCTTCTTGGCCAGATGCGATGCAAACTGTCGGCGCTGGCTAACCCTCAGCGAGCATTTTCTGCCGCGGACCCCTCATTCCGGGCAGGGTGAAGAGAAGAAGAGACGTTTTTAGAGAAAAGACGGAGATGAAGAGAGAGCTTCATTTGCTGTTGCGCGAGCCGGCCCATCGCTCAGGCGCCGTTTTAAGCGCGATCTTGCTGATTCAGTCCGCCTTCGTAGCAGGCGGCGAGAGTCTTTTTGCCCAGGAGCCCGCCGAGGAGGCTCCGGCTCAAACGGAAAGCCTGCCGCTGGCCGACAAGCCTCTTCATGAAATTGAGCTGAGCATCGAGCAGGCTGTGGAGATGGGGCTCGCGCGCAGTTTTGATGTCCGGATCGCGAGGACCGAGGGAACCATTCGCGAGCGGGAGATGGTTATCCAGGATGCCGTCTTCGATCCGTTTTTTACCCTTAGCGCCAATTACAGCAAGAACCGGAGGCCTTCGGTCAGCTTCCTTGATATCGGAGACGCTGTACTATCCGAGGTCCGGGTTAACCCGTTTGAGTCCTCGAATTATTCGAGCGGGATTCGTCTTCGTACCTTGCTGGGCTCTACTTACTCGCTCACGGTTGGCGAGTCCGGCTTCGATCGGCCACTGGCCAGCAGCCTGTTCAGCTTCAACCCGGTGCAGGAAGCGTCCGTTCGGTTTACAGCGACGCAGCCGCTGTTGAAGGGAGCCTGGTATCCATACAATTACTCGGCGATCCAGGTGGCGGAAAACAACCGCAAACTGGCGATGGACAGCCTGGAGACGACCATCAGCGACCTGATCTTTCGTATCGAAGCCGCCTATTGGCAATTGGTTTTTTCTTCACGGAACTACGCGGCCAATGAGAATTCCCTGAAGGTCGCGACCGAGAATGTTGAGAAGGCGCGCAAAGAAGAGGCGGCAGGGACCCAGCCCAAGATTTACGTAACGACAATCGAAGGACAATTGGCTCGGCGCAAGGTGGAGATGAACGATGCCCTGCTGCAGCTCGAGAACTCGCGGGACAATCTGCTCGACCTTTTGCAGTACAAGGGCGAATCGCTCCGGCAGCTCTGGGAGGCGGGGCAGAAGACCGGCAGCTTTGATGGAATCCGGGTCATCCCTCTCAGTGAACCGACTGAACAGGCGACGCTTCCCGAGCGGAATCCTTCCCTGGCGGAGGCGTTTGAGCGCAGGGCCGACTACAGGCAATTCGCGGCGCTTCTGGACAATCAGAAAACCCTGGTCGATATGAGGGCCAACGAACGCCTGCCCCAGCTTGACCTTACCGGGGCCTGGGCGCAATTCGGGTTGGCTGACTCCTTTGGCGACTCTTTTTCTTCTCTCGGGTCGGGAGATTTTTATGGCTGGACTGTCGGCCTTCAATTGGCGATGCCGCTTTCGAACAGGGGGCTCAAGAGCAACTACGATCGTGCCAGGGACCGCTACCAGCAATTGAAATGGCAACGGCTGCAGACGGAAAACCGCATCATCATGGAGGTGGACCAGAGCATTCGTCGTCTGAGATCGACGGCGCGCAAGCTGGTATATCTCGATGATCTTGTCAGGCTGAAGGAGACCGAGCTCGCGGCCGAACGACGCAAACTGGCCGCGGGAGCCTCGATTCCCTTTACGGTCAACACGATTGAGAATGACCTCCTCGAGCTTCAGACCCAGGCTCTCCAGGCCAAGACCAACCTGGAGGCCGCCCGTTCGGATTACATCAGGGCAACCGGCGGCCTGCTGGAGCGTTACGGGGTTCAGCTCGGTCGGTAGGGGGGTCTCAGCGCGCCTTGAGCAGGACCGTCATCTTGACGGCTTTCTTGTCCCGCATCACCTCGATCTCAACCTTGTCGCCGGGCTTGTGCCCACCCAGCAGCTCCGTCCAGTGCTGTACATCCCGAACCTCCTTGCCGGCCCAGCGCACGAGGACATCTCCCGGCTTGACGCCAGCAGCCGCGGCGGGGGTGGCTGGCCGTATATCTTCAAAGCGGACACCTTTTTCATCATAGGCGTAATCGGGTACCGAGCCAAAGCTGACGCGAAAGCCTCCCTGGCGGGTGGGAAACTCGACCTCGGCATTTTTTTCGGAGCCCCCTCGGATCACCTTGAGCTTGATCTTTCCCTGTGGCCGGTCTTCGAGGGCCTTCTGCAGGTCGGCAAGCGCTTTCACCCGCGTGTCTCCAAA
>CAJWMA010000261.1 GCA_913042995.1 uncultured bacterium
GCAGCGAGGGTGAAACCGGGCTGGCAGGAGCTATCGAGAGTGGTTCCGAGGCGGTTCCGCGCGAGAAATAGATTCTCTGATGATCAGGACAGGCTTTCGTCCGCCGCCTTTTTCATGTGTAGAATAGGCGCTTTCCTGATGGGTCTCTCTGCTAGGGTTTGAAGATGATGTTCGCGACGACTTTTCCACCGCTTTTCGAAGAGGTCTCTCCAGCCTGCGCGGCTGACGATCCCGGGACGGTCAGCCTGCCGGATACCGAGACCGCCACACGCCTTGACCGGGTCTGGAACGTGATTGTCTGGGATGATCCGATCAACCTGATGTCCTACGTGGTGTATGTATTTCAGAAGGTCTTCGGCATGTCGGAGCAGCTGGCTACCCGGCATATGATTGAGGTGCACAAGGCCGGCAAGTCCATTCTTACCAGTTGCGAACGCGAGAAGGCTGAGCTGTTCGTCAGCCGCCTGCACCGTTACGGATTGCAGGCGACACTCGAGAAACAGACAGGTTGAGTTTTGATGGAGCCCGTTCAACGACAGGAAGATGGAAGCTTGAGGGTCTACCTTCCTCATGGAGAGGGGCTGGTTCTCTACACCTTGCCGCAGCGCATCGAGGAGCTCCTCTCACGTGAGGATTTCAACCGCCGGGTGGCCGAGCGCCTGTTCCCGGTGGCCTACGAAGATGCGGGCAAGGAGGCCGAATATCGCAAGCTGCTCGGAGATGACCTTCGCAAGAGCAAGCTCGAGAGCCTGGAGGTCTTTCGAAAGACCTTCGAGGATTGGGAAATCCTGCAGGAGGGGGTGGAGGTTACCATCCCGGAGCGGTCAGTCGAAACCTGGCTGGGTTTTCTCAACGACACCCGCCTCTATCTTGGAGTCGAGCTCGATATCACGGAGAACGATTGGAGTGCCGGGCTGGATCCCGACGAAGAAATAAGCGAAGAGCTGGCCTTGCTTCATTTGCTCACCTGGCTGCAGCAATGCGTGCTGGACGCGCTTGGCTTTACCCAGGAGCACTACATGCCGGAGGATGAAGAAACGGCTGGAGAGGAGCCTGGGGAGGGCTGAGCGTATCCGGTCCGTTCGGGTTCCGGTAACGCCCGCGGGAGCCCCCGGTTTGCCCCTTTTCGCCCGGCAGGCGATACTTACCTGGGAGCTTTAGGTTTTCTTTTCCGGGTTGGGTAGCAGGGTCCTTTGCAGGTACAGGGGTTAGCTATGAACCTGGACAAAATGTTCGCATGGGGATTGATCGTCGTGGTGGCGGTCGGCATCTTCGGAGGTTTTCTCCGTAAAGAGTCGCAGTGGCTCGGTGAGCTGACCTTCGATGTGCCATCGGAGTGGGAACGTACGGGGCAACCGACGGCTGAGGGGGGATCGCTCGAATACTACCTCGATAGCGATGACGGGGCGGATATCCACCTGCGTTCCAGCAGGCTGCCCGGACGAATCACGGTGGCCGAAGAGGGGCTCTGGGAAATTCGGGAAGGAATTGAAAACGAGCTGCAGCGTGACCCCGCCATCCTGGGCTATCGGCTCGACCAGGTCGAGGTCGCCGAGCGCGGCGGCTTGCCGGTTTTTCGCGTGGTCAGCACCCTGCAGACAGGGGATGGGGTGTTCGATCAACTGCAGTATATTGTCGATGGAACAGCCGGGCACCTCTTCACCTTCAGCGCGCCTTCGAGGCCGGAATACGACCTCGATACGGTAGCGGAAGAAATCATGGGGACCGTCGGGAAGAACCCCTACGCCCGCTACATGGGTCTTCTGCCGATCCTTCTCATCGCCGCCTTCGTCGGATTCTACCGTCTTCTTCCCGGCGGCAGCCGCGGCTTCTGAAGCAATCCGGTCTTTCCCGCAGCCGTCTCCGGCAGTATAGTTTGCGGACCGCGCAAGGTATTCAAGGAGAGGTGGTGGCAACGATGAATCGCGTACTGATCAACGCGGAGGCGCATCCGGATGCGCTGAAGATACTGGCGGATAACGGCCTGGAGCCGGTGTATGTTCCCGAGGCGGATGTAGAGGGCAGCTTCGAGGCGGCCCGCGGCTGCGTCGGCATCGTCGCCAACGCATCGCTGCCCTTCGATGAGGCTTTTTTCGAGCTGGCTCCGAAGGTCAAGGTCATCGGGAGGATGGGCGTCGGCTACGACAATGTCGATCTCGATGCCGCGGGCCGCCGCGGCGTCCGGGTGGTCAACACTCCGCTGTCGATTATCCAGCCCGTAGCCGAGCACACCATGATGATGATGCTGGCGCTGGTTCGCCGGGTGGTGGCAGGCGACCGGGAGGCTCGCGAGGCGGTCTTTCGACAGCCCTCCAACAATCCTGATTTCGAGCTGCTCGGCAAGACGCTTGGAATCATCGGCCTGGGGCGGACCGGCCTGCGGGTGGCTCGCACAGCCAGGCTCGGTTTCGATATGAAGATTCTCTACCACGACCAGCTGGCCAACGCCGAGGCCGAGGCGGAGCTTGGAGCCGAACGAGTAGAGCTTGATGAGCTTCTCGGGCGGAGCGATATCGTCACCTTGCACGTAAACCTGTCCGACAACACGCGGCACCTGATCGATTCGGAAGCCCTTTCAAAGATGAAGACCGGAGCCTATCTCATTAATGTGTCGAGAGGTTCTGTGGTCGACGAAGCGGCCCTGGTCGAGGTTCTCAGGAGCGGCGGCATCGCCGGGGCAGGCCTGGACGTCTACGAGGAGGAACCGCCCACTGCCGACAATCCTCTCTTCGAGCTGCCCAATGTGGTGGTGACGCCGCACCGGGCGGGTTTCAGCCGGGAGGGAGTCTACGGGTGCTCCATGGTCGTCGAGGACATTGTTCGTATTCTCAATGGAGAAGAACCCCGGTTTCCGGTGAATTGAGGGTTCCAGTTTCTCAGGGACGCTCCAGCCCGGGGATTCCTCCCTGGCTCTGCAGGCGCTGGAGCGCCTCGGCCTGGCGGTATTGTTGCCAGGCCGCCTTGGCCTCATCTTCCTGCCCAAGCGCCTTGTGCAGGCTGGAGCGAAACTGGAGCAGCAGGGGCGCTCCGGGAGCCAGCTTCTCGGCTTGCCGTACCGTGTTGAGGGCGTCCTGGTACCGCTTCATGTCCCGCAGGATGGTGGCGCGGGTGTAGATATAGTCGACGTTCCGGGGCTCGATCTCTTCAACCCTGAGCAGGGCATCGATGGCCTCCTGGTTCTTGCCGAGACGATTGCGTGCCAGCGCCAGGTTGTACCAGGCGCGGGTGAATTCCGCGTCGAGCTGAACGGTGAGCTCGAGGTATTTTTCGGCCTCCTCGAAGCGCTCCATCTCAGAGAGTCCGAGGGCGAGATTGTAGGCGTACATTACCTGCTGAGGCTCGAGCTTGTGGGCGCGCTCCATGCTTTCGATCGCCTCTTTCTGTTGTCCTTTCCGGCTGTAGGCGATGGCGAGGGACTGGTGCAGGAAGGGAGAGTTCCTGTCCCAGCTGACGGCCTTCTGCATCCACTTGATCGCCTCGTTGACACCTCCGGCGTTTGGTCCGTCGAGGTGGTAGGCTCCTATCTGGAGGGCGCCGGTGGGCTGGTCGCTGTTGTACAGCAGGTAGTCGTTCAGTTCACGGCCGGCATCGCTGTAGCGGGAGAGTGTCCTTCTGAGCGTCCACGCGGCATCGATTCGAACCGAGCGGACAGGGTCCTTGAGGAGCCTGGAGAGCAGGGCCTCAATATTGCCCCTGACCTGGGGCGGGAGAGCCTGGTCGGCCAGCAGCGTTTCGGTCATCCTGGCGGCGGTGGTGCGAAGCAGGGGGTCTTCGTCTGCCAGGGAATCAAAGAGAACCTTCTGCAGGTCGGGGTTGCGTGGCAGCCAGGGACCGCTCAGTCCGAGGGCCGCGCTCCTCCAGAACCTGGAGTTTTCGACGGCCAGGAGAGCCGTGAGATCCTCGTCAGCGCCATCTTTGGACCTTCTTGCTTCTGCGAGCGCGCGCGCTCGCCGCTGGGTGTGGCGGTTCATTCGTTTCCCATACCACTTCTCGGTCCACTCGACGGCCCAGTCGGTTTTCTTGTCGGTATGGCAGCGATTGCAGGCGTTGGGGATGTCGTAATCCCGTGTCAGCGTGGGGTCGGGGATCGTGAAGCCATGGTCGCGGCGCGGATGACGCTGCATATAGGTCGTCAGCGGCATGTGGCAGTTGGCGCATTTGCCGCCGGCCTGGGCGACGTCGTGATGAGAGTGGGTGGCGGGGTCAATCTTGCCCTGGTGGCAGCCAAGGCAGAGGTCGTTGTCCTGGGCTCTCAGCTTGGATGTGTGCGGGTCGTGGCAGTGAATGCAGCGCACTCCCATGTCGTGCATTCGGCTGGAGATGAAGGATGTGTATTCGTAGTCCTCCTCGTGAACCTGCCCGTCCTCGTAGTAGATCTCGCTTTCGTCAGGGATGACCGGGCGGTAGTGATCAAGGAACTTGTCTCCCGGGCGGAACTTGCCGGTCAGGTCCACTCTCCGAGCGTGGCAGGAACCGCAGGTATCGAGGATAACGTCGAGACGGGTTCGCTCCTTGCCGCTGATGGCGGGTTGCCCCTCGGGGCGTTTTTCGAGGAAGGATTTCGGCGGCCAGCTGACGGCGACATCGGATGAGCCTCCGGCCCCGGTTTTGCCCTCGGCTTCCATTTGCGTGACGTGATCCTTGTAGGGGCCGTGGCAGCCTTCGCAGCCGACGCCGAGCTCGAAGAACTTCGTGTCGTAGGTGTCCGTCTCCGGGTCGTAGTTCTTATGGTAGTCGGTGGTGTGGCAGCTGCCGCACATGGAGTTCCAGGTCATGCCGCGGTTCGCCCAGAAGCCCCATTCATGCGGCCGGCGGTCCTCGTCGCCGTAGACGTCAAACCATTCATGCTTGTGGGGATCGTAGGACAGGGCCATGACCTGGTAGCGTCCGCGTTCGCCGGGTACGACCGCCTGCCAGAGGGGGCTCTTTCCGATGATCCGCAGCGGGGTGAAGGGGGTGACCTTTCCATCCGCTCCCTCGGTGATGACAGCGTATTTTCCGTCCTTCTTTCCAACGACCGATTCACGCTTTCCGTGGCGGACCGTCTGCCCGGGTTCAAAGGCCGGGCCGTGTTTCTTCGGGTCGAAGGGAACCTCTGCCAGCGCGTGGTGCGAATTCATCCATTTCACGTATTCCCTGTCGTGGCAGCGCTTGCAGGAGAGTGAGCCCGCGTAGCCGCCAGGTTTGGCCGCGGTCTTCTCTTCAGCCTGGCCATTCTGCTGGATTTCCGGCGGCTGTCGCCG
>CAJWMA010000262.1 GCA_913042995.1 uncultured bacterium
GCTCTTCGAGATCTTCATCGTCGCCCTCACGGCGGACCTCTCTCAGCTCTTCCTCGAGCTCTTCGAGCTCTTCCTTCAGCTCGCTTATTTCCTCTTCCAGGTTTCCCTCATCGTCGTCCTCGTCGTCTTCTTCCTCGTCCTCCTCCTCTCGCCTTTGCCGTTCGTGTTCTTCGATAAACTCCTCCAACTCGCGCCCGAGCCTCTCCGCCTGTTCAAAATATTTTTCCGCCTCCTCTTCCTTGCCGGCCTCTTCTGCTTCCTCACCCTTGCGGCCCAGCTCGAGAATCTCTCTCTCTTTCTGGAGCACCTTGAGCTCCAGGAACGCGCCTTCATGCTCCCGTTCCAGCTCGCGGATCTCGTCCTCGATGCCCCTGATGCGCTCTTCCACCTCCTCTATTTCTTCATCGAGGCGCTCTTGTTCATCCTCATCCTCTTCCTCGCCTTCTTCAGCCGCGGGCGTTGCCGCTCTCACATTTGAAAGCCAGGGACCCCTGGCAACTCGCACTCCTGTGTCGGGGGGCAGGTTGCTCAGCAGAAAAGTAACAACGACGACAAGAGCCAGGGCGATGAGTCGGAGCCTTGAGAACATGGGGAACATTCCTTTGACAGGTGTTGGTCAACGATTCAGGGGGGCAAGCCGACGGCCAGGCCACCTTCATTTCCGCGCTTATTTCAGCGTTATTTTACGTCCGGAGACCAGCGGCCCCATCGGAAAAATAAGGTGTTCAGAAAAGCCCGCGGTGGGGATCAGAGGGGGCACTCACAGATGCCGCCGAGAAAGTCTTCGGTTTCATCCGGGCGGCAGGCCCGGTCCATGCCGATCGGCTCGATCTCTCCCAGGAAGACATAGCCGATGATGGTGATGGCATCGGAGAGATTGGTGCGGCCATCATCGTTGGCATCGCAGGCGTCATCGCAATACCAGCGCTCACGCCCGAGGTAGAGATGGTTGAGCTGGAAGATCGCGTCGCTCACACTGACGGCGCCATCGGAATTGCAGTCTCCCCTGCGAAAAAGCGCGGGCTGCGGCGAGCAGGCAGGGACGATGCGGTCAGAATAATAACCCTCTTCATCCAGGAAATAGACCGCGAATTCAGGCACCTCCGGGCCAACCCCCTCGGCCGCAATCGAGGCGGCGCCCCTCTCGATCTGAAGGCTCTCGCCATCGGCAAGCTCCAGGATCCCGGAGGCCCAGCTGTCCACCCCCTCACTCCAGGTCACCTCGATCGTTCCCCCGCCGCGGGGAAAATAGCTGCAGGAGATGTCCGCAACCGGCTCACTGACAGGAGTCGAGGAGCGTACCGTGAAAAACACTGTCACCAGCTCCGATACGAGATCACCGGACTGGCCGCGCAGGCCAAACACATGATCGCCAACTGCGACATCCTCAGCCTGGTATTCGTTGAGCTCTCCATCCAGCTCCGCCACCTTCGTGTCATCGATAAAGAGCTCGAGAAGGGTATAGCGAGTGCCATTGGTCCAATCGAGAAGCAGCAGCCCGGAGCGCCCTCCATAGGTCTTCTGCGTAATTCTCATCTCCGAGATGGCAGAGAGAACCTCGCCTCCGACCTGCTGGGCCCCAAGGGGAGCCGCGAAGAAGGCAATAAGACACAACCAGCCTGCAAAGACCCTAGCCGGTACAAAACGCCGCCGATCGGCAGACCCAGGTTTATTCACGGAATAGATCCTGCTCATCTTCTTCCCCCCCAGAATACGGTCATTTCATCTCCGGAACGATTAGCGACAACGAAATCTTTTTCCCCATCTCCATTGAGATCCACATGCATCATGGCCGCCGGAAGAAAGCTCTCGGCGCCCGTCTGCACTTCGGAGCCCGGAAGCAATTGGGAACTGGAAAAGCCTGCACCGATTCTCGCCGAGAAGACCTCGATAGCCCCCGGAGGCAGAGCATTGGCAAGAACCAGGTCCACTCGGCCATTGCCCGCGAAATCGGTAGTCAGCAGACTAGTCGGTGAATATTCCTCGCTGCCAGGGCCAACCTCGTGAAGCAGGAAATCCTTCTCCTGCTGCTCGAAGATGAACACCCCGGACAGGGAGGCCACGGCAATATCCGCCCGCCCATCCCCAAGAAGTTGCCCGGAGACGACCGCCACCGGCGCGCTGCCCTCGGGCAGAGGCAGGTTGTAGAGGAAGAAAGCCGCGCGGTCGGGGCGCTGGATCAGCACCACGACATTGTCCGACTCGTTGCCCGTGGCCACCAGGTCGATCATCCCATCCTGGTTGATATCCTCAGCTAAGAGCTGGAGGGGATCTTCAAGCAGGCCGCCGGTATCGATCAGCTCGGCAGGAGCGAAAACTCCCTGTCCAGCCTGGCGGAACCAGAGGAGATCATCGGAGAAACCGCCGGCCGTAACCAGGTCCAGCCGGCCATCTCCATCGAGATCGCCCGCCGCAACCGTGCGAGGCCCATCCAGCCCCCCATCAAGCGAGAGAATGTTGGTCCGCCTGTCAAAGCGGCCCCTGGAGTCCTGCAGCAACACAAGAAGATTGTCCGATTGGGTATTGGCCGTCACCAGGTCGGCGAGTCCGTCTCCATCAAGGTCGGCGCTAATGACCTGGGAAGCTCCGCGGGTGGTCGATGCATCCCCGAAGAGGTTGAGAGTCTGCCTGGCATAGGACGAGTTCGCGCGCCGTGAAAGCAGGGTCAGGCCGTTGGAGAAAGGGCTGGTCACAGCCAGGTCAAGGTCGCCGTCGGCATCCAGGTCAGCCACGGCGAAAGAGGAAGGTCTCGCTCCATTCTGCAGAGATACCAGCGTCTGCGCCGGGCTCTCCAGTACATTCAGCGCATCCTGCTGGTAGATGGCAACATCCCGCGAGCCCTCATCTACCGAGGCCACATCGTGGCGGCCATCTCCATCAAAATCGCCGACCGCCACATGCTGGGGACGCGCGACCTGGTCCGTTCGCCTGAGGATTTCGCAGCCGGAGAGCCCGGCCGCATCCGCGAGGCAGACCAGCACCCGTCCTCCATTTCCTCCGGGAAGACCGGAATCAGCGATGAGAAGATCATCGGATCCATTCAGGGTCAGGTCGGCAATCAACATCGAAACCGGTCTCTCGAGACTCTCGGGCGCGAACCGGCCAAGCTCGAAAGAGCCGCCGGCAAGCTGCCAGGCGACGATGAGATTGTCCTGTTCCCGGTCAATGGCCAGGATATCCAGGCGGCCATCGTGATCAAGATCGAGAACGCCGACCGACCGGATCCGTGAACCCGCCGCCGGGATCGGCTCCCAGGCCTGGAAGCCCGCCGCTCCGCGGTTCTCGAAAACCACCAGCCCGGAAAGGAAGGAAGCGACAATGTCCACATCGCCATCTCCATCAACATCCCCGGAGGCCAGATCGGTAAGACCCGTCTCCCCCACCGCCGCCGCGGGCGCGTTCGCCGGACCGGAAAAGGTGCAGTAGGAATAGTCTCCTTCCCGTCCATCGCAACCAGCCAACCCGTTCTCTCCACGGTAGAAGACCGTCAGGGCGGTATCCATGGTCACGCCCTCCGCGACAGCGATATCCTGGTCGCCATCGCCGTCAAAATCAGCCAGCGCCAGCGCGGTGGGGTCGAGAAAAACGCCGGCGGCCTTCAGGGAGGCCCGGTTGCGTATATAATCCGCATCATCTCCCTGGAAATAGATCATCAGAGAGCCCGCCTTCTCTATGGCGGGAACCTCCTCATCGGGGAAGGCCGGGGTGTGAAAATGGCTCGTCACGATGACGGCGTCAAGATCTCCATCGCCATCGAGATCTCCAAGCTCGAGATCCGCGGGCTCACCGATGCGGTCGTCGAGCAACCGGAGCTGATCAAAGGTGCCCGAGGTTCTCTGAAACGAGAGCACCAGCGAGCGGGCTCCCCTGGAGATGGCGGCGAGATCCAGCATTCCATCCTGGTCAAGATCGCCGGCCGCGACCGAGACAGGATCGTCAACCTCCGCCAGGGGCGCCAGCCATACCGGCTCGGGGGTGAAGCCTATACTTGCCGGGATGGTGAATTCCAGTATGTCGGGGGTACCTCGGCTGCCGGGAAGCAGATTCTCATCGAAGCCATCCGGGTCTCCCGCGCACCCCGCCGACTTGGCGCCCAGGCCGCGAACCCTGTCGAACGGCGTGATGCGGAGCTTGACGTTTCCACCGCCCGGGACATCGACATCACTTGCCCAGATCACCCGGTACTCCACACCGGCGCTCGTTGCGCCAAGATTGAGCGCCGCGGCGAGATCCACCTGGAGGGTATCGCCGGGTTCCGCAGGCGGGTCGAAAGGCGCCGCAAGGGTCAGGATCCCCGCGGCCGCGGCATAGGAGCAGACGAGCCTGTCCTGGACCGGCTGTCCTTCCCGCTTGACGAGCTCGATGGGGCGTCTCGACATTTCTCCAAGCGCCCGCAGCTCGCCTTTTCGGCGAATCCACGTCGCGAGCAGCTCCTGGCTGGAGAGCCCGGCTGCCGCGGGAAGCTCCACCGGGCCGCTCACCATATCCTTTGACAGAGTGGCGATCCGAAGGCGCGAACGTTCAGCCGCCATGTCAGCTGAATACAGCAGCTCCCGCCGCGCGATCGGGTCCGCCCCCAGTTCCTGGGGCAGGTCCGGAAAATCACCATCCTGGTGAGCCCATTGGAGCAGCACGTCAATATTGTCTCCCTCGGGATCCTGGGCCATAAAATCAATTCCAACATCACCATTCGCGAAGCCATCGGGGCCTATCCCGGGAGCCCCGAGAATCTGCACCGCGGGAGCCTCGTTGAGCTCGAGGACAATCAGCGCGGTAACGGTCTCGCCCACCGCCTCGGTAAACTCGCCGACCAGGTCGCGCGGCGTCATGCGCACCAATACAGCACGATCGATATTTCCCAGGTCCTCAGCCGCGCGCCAGTCGAAACGATGAACAACTCCCCCGGGCGAAGACGCCAGCGAGCTCTGCGGCTGGACCGTACGCATCTCCCTGAAATCAGCGGGGGTCGGGTTCTCCGTAACGGTCGAAACCTCCATAGCCAGGTCCACGAGGTCGGAGGTGAGATCCGAGATCACAACGCTCAATCCGAGCCGCCCCGCGCTCGATCCCTCCGAAGAGATACTGTCGATCACCGGAGCATCGTTGCCCACCTCAACCTCGGCATCGACCTGGGCATCGGCCTCGAACCTGAGGGTGACCCGGCGAAGACTGGAGTCGCCCAGGTCCGCGAATGCGTTCCAGCCGACACGATGAAGCTTGCCGCCGCGTGTGGTC
>CAJWMA010000263.1 GCA_913042995.1 uncultured bacterium
CTGATCCACACCCTCAACAGAGGAAACAAGATCAAACCTAAAGACTTCGAATCTAACAATTCTATAGACGTCAACACGCGACTGTCTCTCCACTATCACGGTCATGTCGCAGATGGTTCTGTAGAGAAGTATCTATGTCGGATAATAAGCACGGATAATGAAGACCCTGTTTGGAGAGAGCAAACGGACAATCCTGACACCTTTGAAATCACTCCTACTGACCCAGGAGACTATGTTTTCCAATCGATGGTTGTTGATTCGATGCTCAATTACTCCGCCCCCATCAGTGTTCCCTTTACAGTCGTAATGCCATGGTACGAAGCCTACAAGGTACCCGCTGGAATTGGCTTTACGGTCCTCCTGCTGGCGGCACTGGGCTTCTACAGTCGTTACCGCCAGCAGAGGAGAGAGGCGCAACGCCTGAAGATCGAGATGCTCGAACAGGAAACCGAGAACCGCAAGGAGCTCGAGAAAACCCTGGTCGAGGTCGACAAGGCGCGCGGTGCGGCGGAACAAGCCAACCAGGCGAAGAGTACCTTCCTGGCCAACATGAGCCACGAGCTTCGAACTCCCCTCAACGCCATCATCGGCTACAGCGAGATGATCGAAGAGGAGGTCGAGGACCGAAGCGACGAGGATCTCTCAGGAACCATGATCCCGGATCTCCAGAAGATCCGTAACTCCGGCAAGCACCTGCTGGCGCTCATCAACAGTGTCCTCGATCTCTCGAAGGTCGAGGCCGGCAAGATGGAATTGCTGCTCGAAGATATCGATCTCCCCTCGATGCTGGAAGAAACTCTCGCCACGGCGAAACCGCTGACTGAGAAGAACGGTAGCGTACTCAAGCTCGAGCACCCCGATGACATCGGCGTCATGCGCGCCGACCTGACGCGCCTGCGCCAGATCCTCTTCAACCTGCTCTCCAACGCCGCGAAGTTCACCTTGAAGGGGACCGTCACCCTCGACGTCTCCCGTGAGGAGAGAGATGGACGCGACACCATCTGCTTCTCGGTAACCGATACAGGAATCGGCATGTCAGATGAGCAATTGCAGAAGGTATTCGATCCCTTCACCCAGGCAGATGCCACCACCACCCGCGAATACGGGGGGACAGGCCTCGGGCTGACCATCACGCGCAAGTTCTGCGAGATGATGGGCGGCAGCATCGGGGTCGAAAGCGAAAAGGACAAGGGAACCCGCTTCACCGTCTGGCTGCCCGCCGAGGTGGAAGATCCCGGCGAGATCACCCTGGATGACTCAGCTCAAACGACCGAAGCCGCCAAGGAAACAGCCGAGACCGCCATCCCCGAATCGGGAACTGTTCTTGTGATCGATGACGATGATGACGCCCGGGACCTGCTCTCGCGATTCCTTGAACGTGAAGGCTACAACGTAGCCACCGCCCCAGGCGGAGAGGAAGGTCTTCGCCTGGCCAAGGAGATCAAGCCCGCGGTCATCACCCTCGATGTCATGATGCCGAGCATGGACGGCTGGGCGGTTCTCTCCAACCTGAAGAAGGATCCCGAGCTGGCCGCGATCCCCGTCATCATGCTGACCATCGTCGAGGAGGAGCAAATGGGCCTTGCTCTCGGCGCCTCCGAATACCTCACCAAGCCGATCGACTGGGAGAAGCTCTCGGGCATTCTTGAAAAATACAACCTGGACAGCGGCTCATCCTCAGTCCTCGTGGTGGAAGATGATTCGGCCACCCGTGAGATGATGCGCCGAACCCTCGAGAAGGAGGGCTGGAACGTGGTCGAAGCGGAAAATGGACGAGTAGGACTCGAACGCCTCGCCGAATCGAAGCCGGACCTGATCCTGCTCGACCTGATGATGCCGGAAATGGACGGCTTCGAGTTCGTCTCCCATTTGCAGGCGGACGCAGACAACCGCTCGATTCCAATCGTGGTCGTCACCGCCAAGGACACCACAGCGGAAGAACGCCAGGCCCTGAAAGGCCATGTCCAGGCGGTGCTCCAGAAGGGAGAATATTCTCGCGACGGGCTCCTTACCCGCATTCGGGACCTTGTCACTGATCACCTTCCGTCCTCCCCCGACTCGAACAACTAACCGGTAAAAAACCGGCAGCGCGGCCATGAGACTGTCACCCTATTCACGATCCTGCCTGCTTCTGTCGCTGCTGCTGCCGGTCGTTGCCTCGGCTCATCCCCCCGGGCTCAGCAGCGTCGATATAGCCGCGCAACAGGGCGGAGGTTTCAAGCTCCTGCTGACGCTGTCTCGGTTTGATGCGGAAATACTCTCGCCAATGGACGCCGACCGCGACGGCAGGATCTCCGAGGGCGAGCTGGATGACGCCCGGAGCGATCTCGAGGCGCTCCCGGCGTCGATCTTCGAGTTGAAGATCGATGGGAATCCAACCAGGGGGCGCTGCGAAGAGGTCTGGGCTGACGACAAGGACAACGTGCTCCTGCGGATGTCCTATCCCGGCCCGAGCGGCAAACACATCACCCTGCAATCGAACATCTTCGATCGCCTGCCCGGCGGCCACCGTCAGCTCGCCAGCCTGTCCGCAAGTGGCCAGGAAGAGCCCGTCTCCATCGACACTCTCACCGAACGCCACCGGGTCTTCGACTCGAAAATACCCGGCGGCAACATGACCTTTCTCATCCTCGGGATCGAGCACATCCTGACCGGCTACGACCACCTGCTCTTTCTCTTCGGGCTGCTGGTCATTGGCATCGGCTTCCGGGATGCGGCGCTGATCATCACCTCCTTCACTGTCGCCCACTCGATCACCCTCGCCCTTGCCACCTACGACATCGTCCGCCTTCCAGGCGGCATCGTCGAGCCGCTCATCGCGCTCTCGATCGTCTACGTCGGGATCGAGAACATCCTGAAAGAGGAGATACGCTACCGCTGGGCTCTGACCTTTGTCTTCGGCCTGATACATGGGCTCGGCTTCGCCTCAGTCCTGCGTGACCTGGGCATCGGTGACAGGACAGGGGATGGCTGGATCGTCCTGCTCTTCAACCTCGGGGTCGAGCTCGGGCAGCTCGGCATCGCCTGCCTGGTGCTTCCCTTTATCTGGAAGGTTCTCCAGCCGCGAGCGGGCTTTCGCCGCATCTCAATCGCGCTTTCTGTTCTCGTAGCGCTGCTGGGGCTCTACTGGTTTATCGAACGAACTCTTCTATAAAAAATTTCGTTCCTCAACGCTGGCAGCTGTTGGCGCAGCCCTTCAACCTCACGCACTCATCTCCGAGCCGCGGAGCCGGCCCGCCCTGGAACATATAGCCCAGCAGGTAGATGGCATCGGAGAGATTGAAGGCGGCATCCTCGTTGACGTCAAACAGGGCCAGGTTGCCGCCTTCCTGCAGAGAGCCCTCGCAGGGAAGCGGACCGGCGTTGTCGACAAAGAGACGCCTCACCATGGAGAACCCATCGGAGATATCGATGGCCCCATCCTGGTTGCTGTCTCCCGGACGCTGGCGTCCGCCGAGCGTGGGAAAGCCCTCATCACTGAAGCCGGGCGAACCGCCGAGAACGGTGCTCTCATCCCAGCCGGCCTGGAGAGCCCACTGGCGAGGGTCGCCGAGAGGATCCCTGATCACGAGGCTGAGACCGCCGCCATCGGTTTCAGGGTACCAGGAGTCCCTGTAGATGAACTGGTGGATCGGCTCCCCGAGGGCGCCCTCGAAGATGATCTCTTCGCCCGCGTTCTCGAGACGTCCGGTAAATTCTCCGGCAACGAAAACCAGGTCAAGATTGTAGCGCGAGGCGAAGGCCTCGACATTGTTGACGACGAGAACGTATTCACCCGGGAGCAGCGTGGGATTGCCGATGGAGGGGAAGGTAAAGTCCACGCCTCCCTTGAGACTCATCCCGGCCAGGGACACCGGCTCGTTGCCGATATTCAGGAACTCGATGTACTCGAAGTCCTCATCAGTGAATTCGCTGCCGGCCGGCGGCGCCTCGGGATGGAACATGAACTCGCTGATCACGACACTCGGAAGCTCGGTGTAGAAGGTGCCTGAGACCGGCGGGCTCCAGTCAGTCGAGCTGACCCGTGATCGCGCAACGACCCTGGCCGTCTCAGCAAGACTCACCGACCGGGTATACCTTGTCGCATTGGCTGATGTGGCGCCTCCAGGGGCGCGGGGGTCACTGCCATCGAGGGTGTAGTAGATCGATCCGGTACCGCCTCGCAGGGTAAATACGAAGCCGGGCGTGATCAGACCCGGACTGGGACTGAAGGACGGCGGCGCTCGGAACTGGCTGTCCATCCAGCCCGCCCGCGTCGTAAGCCAGGTCTTGAGGCTGTTGATCTCGGTCCTCCAGCCGTTAGCGGAGATCCTCCCCCACTTTGCGGAATCACGCGGCTGGGCCTCCTGGATCTGGCCGGACATGGTGTCGATGACGTTGCGAATATTCGTATTCGAAAGCGGTCCCTGGCGGAACTCGTTCCAGCGGTCCCTGTAGAGCTGCATGAAGTCCGGGTCGTCGAAGAGCCTCCCCCACCAGGGGTAGTTGAAAAAATCAGTCCCATCACCCGTTCCATTCCAGGTTGTTGGATTGTCATCACGCCCATCGGTGGAATTCATCGACCGGTCAAAATCCCAGATCGGACCGAACTCGATCGGGCCATTGCGATCCTTGTAGAAGTAGGTACTCAGGCGCAGGGCATCGACATTCTTGGCCAGGACGTTGAGCATGTGGTGATCCGCCCAGGAGAGCTTGTCGATATAGGGAGCGTAGCCCCTGACAGGATCTCTGAAATTCGCTCCGTTGAGGGCATCGCCAAAATCATCGAAGTAGTTTCGAATCCAGGTGGCCTGCGCCGAGGGAACGTCATCTTCCTTCGGCTCCACCCAGCGAATGGATCGCCCGGCGGCGCTGAAGCCCCTGTCGCCGGGATCGGCGCGGTCGATCTTCAGCATGTAGCCGCCGCTGATCTCCGGCTCGCTGGTCTGCCCGGAGGACAGCTCGGTGATGTCTACACGGTCCTCCCCCCGCTTGATCTTCTCCATGAAGCTGTAGATTCCCCTGTAATGCGAGCTCGACAGGGAGCCGTTACCTGTATTGAAGTAGACCTCGCAGAAACGGGTACGGGCGGCCCAGCGTCCACACTGGCGGCTGAGCTCGTAAATCAGCGGATTTCTCAGGTGAGCCCGGTCAAAGTTGTAGGCTCCGTAAAGAACCCAGTCAGATTCCTCCGGCATACCCAGGGGCGATAAATCGGTGTCCTCGTTGTTCTCATCCCAGAACT
>CAJWMA010000264.1 GCA_913042995.1 uncultured bacterium
TCTATTCTGGTATTGCTTTGAGATTCCATAGTGTCTATGCTACTTGGTCGATGTCCTTTAATAGCAACGGCTTGTAACTTAGGCCATTGGGCCTGTCAACCTTGTTTGGCTGGCCTGGGAGGCTGTTGAAGAGCGAAATGGTGCGATTCAGCCATATCCCAGGCTCTCCACTGATATCGTAAACTATTGAAGAATATTAATTTAGGTTTTCAGCCGCCGGTTTTCGTCGCTTTGCAGGCCTGCTGAAACAACTGTTCGAGTTTCTGGCAGCAAATGAGAATTTGGCGGTCTACGGAGTATTTGAAAACCAATCCTCATGGAGCACAAGTCCTTTAATGGCTGGACCTTCAACCGAGTGTGAACAGATGCAGGAAGGGCAACCAGAGAGTCATCCTGGTGAACTGCTGAAGTTCGATGAGGCCTATTTTGCTCCCTGGGGTCGTAGCGATATTTTTAAATGGTCTGGGATCAGTCTCCTTGTATTCCTGGGGGGCGGAGCCCTCTCGGTATGGTTTGGCCCCTGGTGGTATATCCTGTGCGGTCTGGCCTTAGGATTCGGTAGTTTTATGGTGCTGTTTTTCCGCAACCCAGAGCGGACCATTCCAGCAGACGCCGGCGTGCTTGTTTCACCGGCGGATGGGACCATCTGGGATATTGAAGAGATTGAAGAGAATGAATACATCGGTGGAAGGTGTCTGAGGATCGGGATCTTTCTTTCGGTGTTCAATGTCCACGTCAATCGGGCTCCCTGCGCTGGTGAGATCGAGTGGATCAAGTACAAGGAGGGAGGCTTTGCGGTTGCCTATGATGCGGCTGCGACGCTCTCCAATGAAAGCAATTCGATTGGCATGAGGATTCGGGAGGACGGGGCGCCTGATGTTCCGCTTTTGCTCAGGCAGATTTCTGGAGCGATTGCCCGGCGGATTATCTGCCCTCTTGAAGAGAAGGATCTTGTGGCCAGGGGCGGGTTGATCGGTATGATTAAGTACGGCTCACGCACGGAGATCATCGTACCGTTGGAGGCAGGGTTTCAGCCGGCGGTTTCAGTGAAGGACAAGGTCAGCGGGGGTCTTAGCGTTCTTGGAAGGTTTGTGCCTGTAGAAGCCGAGGAAATTACCGAGGGTTAGGCTATGGAATTGCGCCGGGGAAGTTTATTCGCCAACCTGCTGACCATCGGCAATGGTGTCTGCGGTTTCGCTGCCCTGGTCAAGCTCAGCCAACTGCAGCTGGCTGAGGACAACTCCCTGGCGAATCCGGAGCACCTGGTTTTTGCCAGCTACCTGATCCTGCTGGGGATGCTCTTCGATGCATTTGACGGCAAGGTTGCGAGGATGGTGAAAGGCTCCACCGAGTTGGGCGCCCAGCTTGATTCACTCTGTGATCTCATTACCTTTGGGCTCGTTCCAGCCTTCATGATTTTTCAGATGCAGTTGGGGACCAGTCCGCGCTGGATGAACGTTGTGTGGTTTTTCTCCCTGGCCTATTTTCTTGGAGCTCTTCTGAGACTGGCCAGATTCAACGTAGAGAACTCCCCTGAGGAAGAGGCGCATCTTTGCTTCAAGGGGCTGCCTTCGCCCGCCGCGGCCGGTTGCGTCGCCTCGCTGGTTATTTTTCAGAATTATGTGCTGAAGGCTGAACAGGCGGAGCTCAAGTGGATCTCAGAGAATCTTTTTTCCATTGAGAGCATGAGAACATTCGTTACCGCGATCTCCTACATCCTGCCCTTCCTGGGAGTTTTCCTGGGCTTCACCATGGTTTCGAGCCGCCTGAAGTTTGAGCATGTCGGTTCCAGGATTCTTGGGCGGTCTCATTCCTGGGAATTCTTTGTCTCCCTCATCTTCGCCGCCTTGCTATTGGCGATTGTTCCCGAGGTGTTCCTTCCCCTGGCTTTTATCGGGTACCTCGTATGGACACCCGTTATGTTCCTGTTTCGCCTGGTCTTTTCTGGCCGGGGAAGCTCCCAGGCGGATGATGAGGAGCCGCAGGTATTGCAGCGGAGCTGAAGCATTATGGCCGAAGAAACTCTGCTGCCTGGTGCTAAGGTTTCGGTTTTGCTTGGCCTTGGATCCAACCTGGGCGGCCGTCGTGAATTTATTGAAAGGGCGGTCCGCCTGATCGATGAGATCGAGGGAGTAGAGTTGAAGAACCTCTCTTCATTGGTTGAGACCGAGCCTGTGGGGGGGCCGCCGCAGGGCAGGTATCTGAATGGAGCGGCGGAACTGGAGACTGCCCTCGAACCGCGCGACCTCCTGAACCGTCTCCAGGAGGTCGAGACTGAGCTCGGACGCGTAAGAAAGGTTCTCAATGGCCCGCGCAATATAGACCTCGACATCCTTCTCTTCGGAGACCTGGTGATTGAGGCTGGAGACCTGGTTTTGCCCCATCCTCGAATGTGCGAGCGAGCCTTCGTCCTCGAGCCTTTAAACGAGATAGCCCCAGGCAGGGTGCATCCGGTCAAGAGGAAGAGTGTCGAGGAACTCCTGGAGGAGCTCAGGTCGGCGGTGGCGAGAGTGTCTGCGACTGGAGAGACGGAGAGACCATCGTGAAGGTCCTCAGGCGTTCAAGCAAGGCGGCGATCTGGAGCGAAGCCTACAGGCGATCAGCCCTTAGTATCGGCTTTGTTCCAACACTCGGAGGTCTTCATGAAGGCCACCTGTCGTTGGTCAGGCAGGCACGCCTTGAATGTGACCGGGTGGCTGTCAGCATCTACCTGAACCCTTCCCAGTTTAATTCCGACGAGGATCTCGAGAGCTATCCCTGCGATCTGGATGCAGATATCGAGAGCTGTCGGGCCGAGGGAGTAGACCTGGTTCTGCTGGGGCAACAGGAGGACTTTTTTCCGGAGAATTTCCAGTCCTGGGTTCTTGTCGAGGACCTGGCCAGGGAACTCTGCGGGGCCGGACGCCCTGGGCATTTCAGGGGAGTCTGTACTGTCGTTACGCAGCTGTTTCATGTGATCAGACCTCATCGCGCCTACTTTGGATTGAAGGATTTTCAGCAAGCGAAGATCGTCAAGAAGCTCACCGAGGAGCTGCTTTTTGACGTCGAGATCTGCCTGATGCCGACCATCCGTTCTCAAGATGGCCTGGCGCTGAGCTCGAGGAATGACAGGCTCACGGAGACGCAGCGGGCGGCGGCTCCTGCTTTACACGAGGCGCTTGTCGAGGCAGGGAACCTGATTTCATCCGGTGAAACCTCGGCCAAGGCGGTAAAGGAGTTCCTGCTGAGCAGGCTTGCTGGTGTTGCCGGGTGTGAGCTCGAGTATGTCGAGGTTCTCTCGGCCGCTACCCTCGGCGAGTTTCCTGGCCAGGTCTTGAACACCTCCGGGGAGGGTGTCCTGGTGGCGTTGGCGATCATCTTTGAGGAGGTGAGACTGATCGACAACATCCAGGTCCAGGACGCTGGCGTTTCGGATCAGGTGGAGTCCGGTAGCGAGGGAGGGAGCTGAGAGATTTTTCTCGGAGGCTTGTTGTTTGATGGAATTAAATCATTCAGGAGATGGGCTGGTAGTCAGAACGCCGGCCAAGCTGAATCTCTTTCTTGATGTAGGGAAGCTCAGGGAGGATGGCTACCATCCGATCGACAGTATCTTCCAGGCGGTATCCTTCTACGATGAGCTCGAATTCATTCCGATTTCCGGGGATGGCATAGAATTGGTTGAGGAAGGCATCGCCGCGGGGAAGAAGAATATTGTTTACCAGGCGGCCGAAGGCCTTCGCCGGGAGGTGGGAGGGGCGTTTCCTTCCGGGGTTCGTATAACTCTTCGAAAATCGATTCCCTGCGGCGCAGGCCTCGGCGGCGGCTCGAGCGATGCGGCTGCGACCCTCATCGGTCTGCGAGAATTGTTCGGGCTCCAGCTCCAGGTTGCTCCGCAGCGCCTGCTGGATCTCGGCGCGCAGCTCGGATCCGATGTGCCCTTTTTCTTCAGCGGAGGCACGGCCCGGTGCAGGGGAAGGGGCGAGATTGTAACCCCCCTTGACGATATTTTTGAACCGGCCGGGACGTTCCATTACGTCCTGGTCTGTCCGCCAATCGAAGTCCCCACCCGGGATGTATATGAGGCCTTCGACCAATTACAATCTGATAAATATATGACCTTGACTACCGATGCGGGTATCGATAGCATCCTGCGGTCTTCGATTGTCGAAGCGCTTATGAATGATGAGTTGCTGTTCAACCGTCTTGAGACGGTAGCGTGCGGCCTCTTTGCGGAACTCGCAGAGGTACAGGGTCTGCTCGCAGCGGAAGGGTTCCGCGGGTTTTTAATGTCAGGCAGCGGCTCAACTTTTTTCGGTTTGTGTGACAACGCCGATGACGCTGTTTCGATGAGAGACAGTCTCAAGGGTGCGGTGCCCGATGGCACCAGGGTTTTGACGGCTATCAACGTCCCGAATTGGTCTGCGATTCTCGAATCGTAGAGCGGGTTTTGCACTTTTTCTCCCGGCTGGCCCGGTTCGTGGCTGTTTTCGGTAGTTTTGTGTATTGCTATAGGTCTATCGATCATTTTGCTGGGTCGAGTGAAAGGAATCTTCTGATGGAGATTACTGAGGTTCGCATCAAACTGGTTGATTCAAGCAGTGATAAGCTTCGAGCTTTCTGCAGCATCACGATCGACGATTGCTTCGTGATTCGGGACCTGAAAATCATCGATGGTACGAAGGGAGCCTTCGTCGCCATGCCTAGCCGGAAGATGACCGCGAAGTGCCGCCGCTGCAGTTGCAAGAACTATACGCGCGCGAAGTTCTGCAATGATTGCGGCGGGAAATTACCTGTCGTTCGTTCAGAAGATGATGATGGCAGGGGGAAGTTACATGCGGATATAGCTCATCCTATTAATTCCGAATGCAGGGAACGATTGCAGGCCCAGGTACTCGAAGAGTATCAGGCTGAGCTTGATCGTGAGGAGGAGCCGGCCTACGAGTCTGATGAGACTGGTAAGCAGGAAACTCCGCCCCGTCACAGCGGCAGGGATGAGGAGGAGTACGAAGAGGACGATGAGGATGAGTACGAAGAGGGCGATGAGGATGAGTACGAAGAGGGCGATGAGGATGAGTACGAAGAGGAGGAAGAGGTAGAAGAAGAAGACGAAGAAGAAGAGGAAGAAGAAGAGGAAGAGGAAGAGGAAGAGGAAGAGGAAGAGGAAGAGGAAGAGGAAGAGGAAGAAGAAGAGGAAGAGGAAGAGGAAGAGGAAGAGGAAGAGGAAGAGG
>CAJWMA010000265.1 GCA_913042995.1 uncultured bacterium
TGTTCGGTGTCCCAGCAGAAGAACTGGTAGCCGCTTCCGAGTTCCCTGCGCCTGGTGGCATACCAGTTGTGCCGGTCCCAGTCCGTCTCGCCGCCGCCCATCTGAACAATCATGTAATCGACCAGGTTGGGAATATCACACCACGAGGCGAGCTCTTCATAGGCCTCCGGACTCTCGAGGCCACCCTCGACAATCGCCATCATGCTGTTCCACGCCTGCTGGTCACCATCGACAGCCTCTCCCGAGTTGAGCGCATCGTACTCCTCCTTCTCACCTCCGGAATAGGAGGCGCTGAAGGACGCGGTGGGACGCTCCACAACGTTGTAGATTCCCCAGTAGAGTCCATTGAGGTAAAGATGCATGAAGGTCCCGTGCGCGGCGGGTCTGCCCATCGCGAGCTGCGTCTCCCTGGTCCACTCATCGCGAAGATACTGGGCCCTGGTACGCTGGCTCAGATTCTGGTTCAGCCAGGAGTTACCGTGATGGCCGCGAAGAACGAGAGTGTCGAAGCTGTCGACCTCTGAGTCCGGGTAGAGAGGAAAGCGCAGCTTGCCGGGACCGTATTCTTTCTTGAAGAGCAATCTGAGAGTGTGCTTCGGGGTGATGTCAGGACGCCTGTTGATGCCTCCGTAAATCCGGATGCCGCAATTGACCTGGATTCCCTCTTTTCCGTCCGGGTAGATAATCTCCATCGAGCAGGGCCGCTCCCAGCGCGAGCCGCTGGAGCGACTGTTGGAATAGATACCCCCGATGTCAGGATTCGGGCTCGGGTTGAACAGGTGGTCACGGTCGGAGATGAGGGAGAGCGAAGGGAGAGCGAGGAGGTCATCGGCGATCTCGTCCCGGTAAGCGGGATCGGTCACAACATCCTGGTCCATTTCATAATCACCGAGGATCCCATCTCCCCAGGTTCGCGGAAATCCAGCCGGGCTTCTGGGCTGGTTTAGAACTCCTCCATTGCCAGCCGGGGTTTCGATGAAAATATAGGTGCGGGTATCGCAATAGGACGCCTCGTAGCCATCGAGAAAAGCCGCGGACCGCAAAATGGTGGTATCTGCGACCTGGAGGGGGCCATCATAGAGCTGGGCATCCTCCTGCAACGGGGAGCTTCCATCGAGGGTATAGCGTATGACAGCTCCGGGAGTTTCGGTCTGAAGAGATACTTCGAGAGGTTGCTCATAGAAGCCGCTGGCGTGACTCAGAACGACATCGGAGACAAAGTCCTGGAACCCGGAACCGTTGGCGGTGCCGGGAGTCGGTGAACTGAAATAGACTGGGGAACCCGGAACGCCTCCATCTCCCATCTCGGGCCCATAGGAATAGTCTTCCCGCTGCGGCGGAAAGCTCGGGGAAAATTCGGAGACAACGCTCACGCCGTCCGGCTGGTAAAGCCCGAGGTACTCACCGGAGTTGTCGAGGCGAAACGAGGTGTGAAGCTCACCACCAGCCAGCGAACGGTCTTTCCCTGAAGCGAACACCACGGCGAAATCACCGGCGCCAAGAACGAACGCGGGAAATCGCCAGCCAGGACCGTCCGGATCATCGAACAGCAGCCATCCGTCCAGGTCGACCGCGTCGGTCCCGCTGTTATGAAGCTCGATCCAATCGGAAAATTCTCCGTCTTCATCAGCCAGCGTCCCATCGTTATCCGCCATAAGCTCAGTGATCACCACATCAGCCAGGAGCCCCTGCGCGGGGAAAAGGCCTGCGAGGAGAATGACGAGTTGGAGGAGAAGACTCGATAAACGCATGGAATCACTCAAAACGGGTAGAAAAAGATGAAGGCCCCGGCGTGGGTCCAAAAAACAATTATATCACACGCACAAAAGTAGACGGCCTGCCCGGAAAAGACTAGAAAGCCTGGACAGTGGAAGGAGAAGGCAGCAGCTTGAGCAGTTCGCCAGCGGGAATGCAGTGCTTGAGCACCATCTGCAGGTTCTTCTCAACACCCTTCTCCTTATTGTAGTAGATGGAGCGGGTGCTGGAGACGATGCCGACCACCCGGCCATGTCCATCGAGGACCGGAGAGCCGCTCGAGCCGCGGGCAAAATCCGCGGTGATCGCCATGCGGTTGATCTTCCCCTTCTTCCTGTGAGCATCGTGAACCATGTAGCGGGAAACAAGGCCATGGGTAAAGGTGTAGAACTGCCCATCCGGGTGTCCGAGAACGTAGACCCCGGATCCAACAGGCGCGTCGGCCTTGACGGGCAGGGCGCTCAACCCCTTACCCGCCACCTTCAGAACCGCGATGTCCTGCAGCTCATCAGCCGCCAGCACCGAGCTTACCGGAAACACCTTGCCATTGTGCGTCATCACGCCAAGGGTCTCGACATCGGCCGATTTCTCAACAACATGGTAATTTGTAACCACGATGCCATCGCCGCCGATGACAAAGCCGGTTGAGAAACCGGAATGCCAGTTTTCACAGCGGCCGCATTTGTAGAGGGTCCCTATCATCACCACGCTCTTCACCGCGCGCTGGTAGATGTCGGCCGAAGGAAGGGATGCTGAAGAACCTGTAACGCAGTCCATCTCAAACAGCTTACGATCCAGCTGGGAAGCGAGCTCCCCTCCCTTGACCGTCTTGCCCTGGCCCAGGTGCTCGGCCATCCTGGAGATGAACTTATTCCGCAGGCCATTGTCATCTTCTTTCGAGGGCGCCAGGGGCTTCCGCTTCACAGCGGCTGCCGGCACGTCGATGCGAAGCCGCTTCGGCGGCATGCAGACCTCGGCATTGCAGGCCTGGTAGACCAGCTCGGCGAGAATCTTTTCTCCCGGCCCCACCTTTTTCAGCGGAACGGTAATCCTGAAGGTGCCCTCGAGGACACCGTCCTTACCGGCCGGAAGCCGGGGCGCGGAGGAGGCGCTGAAACCCGTGCCTTCAAGGAATTCGACCTTGAGAGGAAGACCATCCTTCGCCCCGTCACCAAAAACGTGCCAGGGCGACTTCACCGCGACATCAAGAACCAGCATTTCAGGCGAACCGACAGCTTTCATCGTTACCGGCTGCGCGGCTCGAGATGGTTTCTTGCCCCTGGCCGGCAGAATGCCGCGAGGCCCAGGACGAGCGGCCAGGGGAGGAGCCCCCTTCTTTCCCTCCAGCAGTCGTTCGACCCAGTCAGAGACCGCCTCTCCGCGAAGGTTGACGGCCTGGATGACACCTTCCCGGTCAATCAGGAAGCTGGCCGGAATACTGTGAACGTCAAAAAGTACGGCGAGCTCGTTCTTCCACTTTCCGCCATCGAAGAAGTGGAGCCAATCCATACCGGCATCAGCGACCTTCTTCTCAAACCTCGCCTTGTCGTCATCGAGACTGATCGCGAAGATCTCGAAGCCCTTCTCCCTGTACTTCTCATAGGTCTTTTTCAGATGGGGAAGCTCGGCGACACAGGGGCCGCACCAGGTCGCCCAGAAATCGACCAGGACCACCTTGCCGGCAAAGCTGCCAGGCGTCAGGGTTTTACCGCTTCGATGATCCTTCACCTCGAAGCTCTTCAGCTTACCGCCGATGATCCGGAGTTTCTCGAAAACCGACTTCAGCCTGGGCAGCATCCGACTCTTGCCCGCGGCCGCCATCGATTTCTCCACATCGTCCATGAAGCGACGAGCCTCCTCGATTCGGCCGGTACGGGCCAGGGCCGAGGCGAGCTCCCGCGCGTAGCCCTCGGGCTGGTCCGGGTATTTCTTCTGGATCGCCCTCAGCCTCGGCAACGCCTTTTCAGCCTGCCCTGAGAACAGGTAGGCCGCGCCCTCGCGGATCCTCGCGATCCTGGCGAAATCACTTTCCGGCCAGGCGGCCAGGAATTCGCCATAGACCGGCGCCGCCTCCGCGTAGCGATGCATCCCCCAGAGGCTGATGGCCTTGACATAGAGCGCTTTCTCACAAAGCGGCGAGGTCTTGAAACGTTCGAGGAAGAGGTCGATCTTCTCGAGTCCCTCGTCATTGCCCTTACAAAAGATCAGGTTGCCTTTCCTGCGGACGCCGAGGAGCTCATCGATCTCGCGCATCGCGCTCTGATCGTCGGTGAGCTTTTCAGGCGCGGGAGGTGGCTCCTTGCCTGAGAGCAGCTCGGCTACCCTGCGTCCAAGCGCCTCCCCCCGGAGCTTGCTGTAGCGCACCCGGCCTTCGCGATCGAGCAGGAAGGTGAAGGGTATGCTGCGGATATTGTTCAGGACTCCTGGCGCCGTCTTCCAGCCCTTGCCATCGTAGATCTGCGGCCAGTCCATCCCCTGCTTCTTCATGAAGTCCCGGATCTTATCCTCATCGCCGGCCCGGTCCATGGTCACACCCAGGATGGCAAAGCCCTGGTCCTTGTATTTCGCGTAGGTCGCCACCACGTTCGGCATCTCGCGAACACAGGGACCGCACCAGGTCGCCCAGAAATCGATCAGGAGCACCTTGCCGCGGAAGTCCTTTACCGACACCTCCCTGCCATCGAGCGTCTCGCCGGAAAATTCGACAAAACGGAGATCGCCGGCTTCAGCGGCCCGGCCCGGCCTGGCGACGCCGGGAGTTTTCCTCTCACGAGGTTCACCTGGCTCGGGCGAGTAGAGATACTTGAGCAGCTTCCCTTTCATCGCCGCGTCCATGCTCTTGTCCGCCATAGCCATCGCGACAAGTTCGGTGAGGAGCTTGACGTCAGCCGGTTCCTCGCTCTTGACCAGCCTGGAACCGAAACTCGAATACGCCCCGTAGGGCCCCCTCGAGCCATGAAGTGCGAGGGTCGGCAGCAGAGCCTTGACCCGGCCGTGGTCCTTCGCATCGAGGGCCTCGTAGATAGCCATCGGAAGGATCCTGTCGATCCAGCCGCCGTATTTCTTTCCAGCCTCCGCGGGAAGACCGCCATGCTTGATAATATGCCCGACGAGACACTCCACGGCTGAGGTCGGCCGGGAACTCGGCCCATTCTCCTTCTTGCCCACGAGGTACAGAGGGAAGGCCTTGACGTAGGCATGTTCTCCGAGCTCGAGGCCTGTCACCTCGAGCTTTTTCAGCCAGGCCCGGACCTGCCCCATCCGGTCCGCTGGCTTGTTTTTCTTCAATTGTTCGATCACTACGAGAGCATCGATCTCCTTGACCGCCTGCTCCCGGGTCCAGTCTTCGACACCCTGGAGGGGGGCCGGGCCAAGAACCTGCTGAAACACGATCAGGAGCAGCAGGCAAAGAGGAAAACTTCTCATACGCATTTTCGGATAACAC
>CAJWMA010000266.1 GCA_913042995.1 uncultured bacterium
GCGGCCCTCGTCGACGCGCCGATGGCCAGCGATGTATTGAAGGTGGAGAGCGTCGATTCGCAGAAGGTGGTTCTGACGCGAGCGGTTTTCGTCGGCAACCTGCTGGCGACCGTCGAGCTGGAGGCGCCGCAGGCGCTGGTGACCTGTCGCTCCAGCGAGTTCGCGCCGCCTGTCCTGGGGGGCGAGGCCTCCACGGTAGAGGCTGTCGAGGCCCCGGCCGGCCTGGCGAGTCCGGGTAAGGCCTTCGTCGGGATGGAGGCGGCCAACTCGGACCGTCCTGACCTCAAGGAGGCGGATATTATCGTTTCCGTTGGTCGGGGAACCCGGGGGCCCGATGAGGGCATTCCTCTGTGCGAAAAGCTGGCGGATGTTCTCGGCGCGGCCCTTGGCGCGACCCGGGCTGTCGTTGATGCCGGGTGGCTGGCGAACGAATTCCAGATCGGGCAAACAGGGAAGATTGTCGCTCCAGAGGTTTACGTGGCGATCGGGCTGTCGGGATCTATCCAGCACCTCGCCGGAATGAGAAACTCCAAGACGATCGTCGCGATCAACAAGGACCCGGAGGCGCCGATTTTCGAAGTCGCCGACCTGGGCCTGGTGGCTGATCTTTTTGATGCGGTCCCGGAGCTGACCGCGGCGCTCGAGAGCCGGGGTGGTTGAGTTGGACACGATCTTCGCGGCGATAGTTACCCGTGAAATTCTCTGGAACGTTCCGCCCTGGGCGCGCGCGCTCATGTATCTGCTTTTTCTTGTCGCCGCCGCGCTCTGTGTCCTGGGCATGGCGCGCCGTGTGAGATCCTGGCGCAAGGGGCGTGAGACCGGAGAGCCGGTTTCTCTCGGCAAGGCCTGGCGTCGACTCTGGCGGGACGCGGTTCTGCAGGTGAGGATCTGGCGCTCCGGCGCGGCCGGATTGGGCCACGCGCTTGTTTTCTGGGGATTCATCGTGCTCTTCCTCGGCACCTGCATTGTCGCCGTGGAGGACTACGGGAGCTGGCTCCTGGGGCGTGAGCACCTCTTCTTCACCGGGGCCTTCTACCTCGCGGTCTCTTTCGCGCTTGAGGTCTTTGGCATCTTCTTCCTGCTCGGCCTGGTGCTGGCGCTCTCCCGCAGGAAGTCCGGGGGGCGGCTGCGTCCGCTGAGCCGTCCGGTAGACCTCGCGGTGCTGTGGCTGTTCCTGGTCATCGGGCTGAGCGGTTTCGCCACCGAGGGCCTTCGGATCGCGGCGGCGGGCGGCGGGCTGGACAGCCATCCATTCGAGCGCTGGAGCTTTGTAGGCTGGTGGCTGGCGACCGGACTGCAGGGTCTGGATGTGAGCGTCCTGGCAACCCTCCACCTGGCCTTCTGGGTCGGGCACATGGTCTTGTCGATGGCCTTCATCGCGCTCATACCGTATTGCAAGTTGAGGCATATCTTTTTCGCTCCGGTGAATATCGCCCTGCGGGAAGACCGCAAGGCCGGAAGGTATCTCGGGGTCTCGATGGAGGAGGTTGAGGAGACTGGCCGCTATGGCGCTGCTACGGCGTCGGATTTTACCCGTCGACAGCTCATGAGCTTCGATGCCTGTACCGAGTGCGCCCGCTGCCAGACCGTATGCCCGGCAACCGCCACCGGCAAGCCTCTCTCGCCTATGAAGGTCGTGCTCGATATCGCGGGTAGCTCCGAGGGGGGGGAGAGCCTGCATGGCGATGAGATCAGCCCGGACGTGCTCTGGGCCTGCACGAGTTGTGGCGCCTGCGTGGAGGAATGTCCGGTTTACATCGACCAGCTTGGAGCGATCGTAGACCTTCGCCGGCACCTGGTGGCTGAGGGAGAGATCCGCGGCAGCGCTCAGGCTGCCTTGAGATCGGTCGCGGCGGCGGGCAATCCGTGGGGGATGCCGCGGGAGGACCGGGCCGACTGGGCCGAGGGCCTGGGTGTGCCGACGATCGACGAGGTCGATTCTCCGGAGCTTCTCTTCTGGATCGGCTGCGCCGGAAGCTACGACAGGCGCAGCCGGAAGGTTACCGAGGCCATGGTGAGGATCCTCCAGGCGGCTGGTGTTCGTTTCGCCATTCTCGGAAAGGGGGAGTGCTGCACGGGCGATCCTGCCCGGAGGATGGGAGATGAGTTCACCTACAACGAGCTGGCCGGGGCCAACATCGAGAGCCTGTCGGAGGCTACCTTTGAGCGAGTTCTCACGACCTGCCCCCATTGTTTTAACGCGATCCGTAACGAATACCCTGACCTCGGCGGCAATTACGATGTTGTCCACCATTCGGAGTTTATCGAGGAGCTGATCGCTTCCGGCCGCCTGGTGCTCGAGGACGGGGCGTCGGTTCGCGGGACCCTGCATGACCCCTGCTACCTGGCCCGCCAGAATGATGTCGTGGAGGCTCCGCGCTCGGTGTTGCGTTCAACCGGGCTCGATGTGGTGGAGCCGGAGCAATCCGGCAAGGAGGGGTTCTGCTGCGGCGCCGGGGGAGGCCGCATGTGGATGGAGGAAGACACCGGCGAGCGGATCAACTCCGAGCGCTGGAGCCAGCTGCAGGAGACCGATCCGGAGACCGTGGCCGTCGGTTGTCCCTTCTGCATGACGATGATGACCGATGCCCGCGACGCCGTTGACAGCCCTGTCGAGGTCAAAGACATAGCCGAGCTGGTCGCCGAGCGGCTTCCCGGCTCGTCGAGCTGAGAGTCAGGACAGAATTCTTTCTCTCTTCTTGTCGTAGAGAGCTCCGTCGCGGCGCACCGCCTGGACAGGCTCTCCCATCACCTCGATCTCGAAGTCGGTTTCCGATGTCAGCTCGGAGGGAATGTAGCCGTAGGCGATGGATTGGCCGACGGTGTAGCCATAGCCCCCGCTGGTCAACACGCCGAGAACCTCGCCTCCGCGGGAGATGGTCTCGCCGCCGTTCAGCGGCCTGTATTCTTCGAGCGTGAAGCAGGCGAGCTTTCGAGTGATTCCCTGTTCTTTCGCCTTCGCAAGGGCCTCGCGGCCAATGAAATCACCCTTGTCGAGGGCGACACAGAACCCGAGCCCCGCCTCCCAGGGGGTGTAGTCGGCGGTCAGGTCGGTGCTCCAGTAGCGGTAGCCTTTCTCGAGCCGGCAGGATTCGATCGCCCTGTAGCCGGCGTTCCGGATTCCCAGGCCCTTGCCGTTCTCCATGAGCAGGTCGTAGATCTCGGGCGCCGCCTCCATGGGCATGTGCAGCTCCCAGCCAAGCTCACCGACGTAGGTGACCCTGAGGGCGAGAACCCTGGCGCCGGCGATTTCGAGGGTGAGGCAGGATCCGAAGGGAAAGCTCTCGTTGTCGAGGGCGTCGTCGCAGACACTCTCAAGCAGCTTCCGCGAGCGTGGCCCGCAGACGTTGATGACGGCACGGCTGTCGGTGATGTCCGCAAGCTTGACAGGGCTGCCGCTGTCGAGGTTCTCCCGGATCCAGGAGAGATCGTGCCCTCCAAAGGCTGTGCCGGTGACGATGTAGAAGCGCTCGTCTTCGAGCCGGGCGATGGTCAGGTCGCATTCGATCCCCCCGCGCTCGTTGCACAGCTGGGTGTAGGTGAGCCTGCCGGGGGGCTTGTCGATGTTCGCCGCCGCCAGGCGCTGCAGGAACTCGAAGCTTCCCGCCCCGGAGATTTCGAGCTTGCTGAAGGGGGTCTGGTCGATGAGAGCGACGGCCTCGCGGATGGCCTGGTGCTCCGTTCCGACGGCTTCGAACCAGCCGGGCTTGCCGAAGGTGGGCGTCTCGATAGCCTCGGCCCCCTCCGGCGCGAACCAGTTGGCTCGCTCCCAGCCGAACTTTGATCCGAAGACCGCGCCCTGTCCTTCGAGGCGGGAGTGGAGCGGGCTGACCCGGAGCTTCCTGCCCGACTCGTGTTCATCTCCCGGCCAGGCGATGGAGTAGTGCTTGCCGTAGAGCTCAAGGGTGCGGTCCCTGACGAAGTCGAGCTTCTGATGATGGTCGCCAAAGCGCCGGATGTCGACACTCCAGAGATCGAGGCTGGGCCTCCCATCGAGGATCCACTCCGACAGCATGCGTCCCGCGCCGCCGCCGGCGGCGATGCCGTGGGCATTGAACCCGGCGCCGACGAAGAAGTTGTCGAGCTCGGGGGCCCGGCCCATGATGAAGTTTCCATCGGGGGTAAAGGACTCCGGTCCGTTGATCAGCTCCCGGACTCCGGCGGTCTCCAGCAGCGGGGTGCGTTCGATGGCCAGGGTGGAGATGGACTCGAAGTGATCGAAATCAGGCTCCAGCAGTTGCTGGCCGAAATCGCCGGGGATGCCTTTGACGGCCCAGGGGATCGGGTCATGTTCGTAGCCGCCCATGGCCAGGGCGCCGGCCTCTTCCTTGTAATAGACCAGCTTGTCCGGGTCGCGCATGGTCGGCAGGTCCGCCGGGATACCAGGGATCTTGTCGGTAACCATGTACTGGTGCATTACCGGGATCAGGGGGACGTTAACCCCGGCCAGGGCGCCCAGCTGCCGGGACCACATCCCGGCGGCAAGCAGTACCGTCTCGACCTCGATGTCGCCCTGGTTGGTTCGCACACCGGTGACGCGCCGGTCCTTGAGCAGGAACGCTTCGACCCGGACGCCGCGTTCAATGGTGACG
Source organism: uncultured bacterium (assembly GCA_913042995.1). Classification (GTDB taxonomy): domain Bacteria; phylum Planctomycetota; class UBA8108; order UBA8108; family UBA8108; genus UBA8108. The sequence continues at coordinate 4,593 of CAJWMA010000266.1, forward strand.
CCGCCATCGCGGGCGCCTTTGGCCAGCGCCCTCGTTACGCTGCTGGGGTCGGCATAGCCATCGGTGGGCAGGAAGGCGCCGCCGACGATGTCTTTGGGGCTCATGATCGGGAAGAGATCGAGAGCCTCCTGCGGGCTCAGCATGTGCATCTCGAGGCCGAAGCTCCTCGCCGTAGTGGCGCCCTTTCGGAGCTCCTGCATGCGCTCCTCGCTGCAGGCCAGCCGCAGTCCGCCAACCTGTTTCCAGCCGGTGGCCTGTCCTGTTTCGGCCTCGAGGCTCTCGTAGAGCTCTACGGAGTGCTTGAGCATCCGGGTGACGTTGCGCGAGGAGCGCAGCTGGCCGACCAGCCCGGCGGCGTGCCAGGTGGAGCCGCTGGTAAGTTCTCCCTTCTCGACCAGGAGCACATCCCGGCAGCCTGACTTTGCCAGGTGATAGGCCGCGCTGCAGCCGACGATGCCGCCGCCGATGATCAGAACCTGCGCCCGATCTTGCATTGGGTTGGATCTCCACTGGCCTGGAAAAAAATTAACTTTGGGCAGGGAGAGGATACGGAAAAACTCCTTTCCAGCAAAGAGGAGATACCCCCGGGGGCGGCGAGGGTTCTA
>CAJWMA010000267.1 GCA_913042995.1 uncultured bacterium
CCGCGAGGTGGATCCGACGATTGCCATGCTGGAGGAGTGCCTGGAGGAGATGGAGAAATCGTCAGATTCAGACTCGCATACCAGGGAGCGTCTCGAGGGGCTCTGTGATTTTTTCACCACGGCCCATGACTGGTACCAGCAAACGAGCCGGCTCTCGACCGCGTCCTACCGCAAGCTGGCTGGCATGGGCGGGATGGTGCTGAGGGCGCTGAAGCTTGTATAGAGAATCGAACTCATTGGCGGGATCTGCATTTTCACGGAAACGAAACAATGGCTGGAAATGGAAAGCACTGGCTGCTGTACGACGGTAACTGCCGATTGTGCCTTGGCATGGTAAGGCGCTGGCGGAAGACGCTCGAGTCCCGGGGGTTCGCCTTCGCCTCTCTGCATGAAGAGTGGGTTGGCGAACGGTTGGGGGTGACCGGGCCGGAGCTTTTGAGCGAGATGCGGGTCTTGTGCGGTTCAGGACGAATTCTTGGGGGCGTGGAGGCGTTCGTTTTCCTCTGGAGCAAGGTCTGGTGGTGCTGGCCGCTGTGGCTCCTGGCCCTGCTTCCCGGTGTCCGCCGGGTCATGGGAATAATCTATCGGCGAGTTGCCGCAAAGCGGCATTGCGTGAATGGGAGTTGCTCCGTGCATGCGACTCCAGGTGGATATGGAGCTGGGTGGGCCGCGGGGAGTTGGGTTCCACTGGTTGCGCTAACGAGCCTCGTTTTCATTTTTCGAGGCCGGCTGCCGGAGCCCTGGGTTTTCATGTGGGTTTTAGCTTTCGCCATCTTCTTCGGCTGCAAGTGGCTGACCTTCTGGAGGGCCTGGCATCGGCGCGGGACGATCGGGTTTCGAGGAGCCCTGGGCTATCTGTTTTTCTGGCCGGGCATGGATGTCGGGCCTTTCATGGATGACGCTCCTCGCGCTGGCCGCCCGGGAGCCAAGGAATGGGTTGCGCCTGCTCTCAAGACGGCGCTTGGCGCAGTCGTCCTCTGGTTGGTGACGCCGCTGGCAGCTGATTCGCCTTTGATGGCCGGCTGGTGCGGCATGGCCGGGCTGATCCTGACTTTGCATTTCGGGCTCTTTCATTTATTGGCCCTGGCATGGAGATGTGCCGGTGTTTCCGTGGAGCCAATCATGAATTCTCCCGCTACAGCTACCTCCCTGAGCCTGTTCTGGTCAGAGCGCTGGAATCGGGGTTTCAATGAGCTGGTGCATGTCTTTCTCTTCCGGCCAACCTATCGAAAGATCGGCGTTGCCGGCGCCATGTTGCTGGTCTTCCTTGCCAGCGGGCTCATACACGACCTGGTGATCTCGGTCCCGGCCCGGGCCTGCTACGGCCTGCCCACGGCGTACTTTCTTCTGCAGGGTTTCGGGGTTCTGCTCGAGCGGTCAGCGCCGGCTCGGAGACTTGGTTGGAACCGGGGCATCGCCGGCTGGCTCTACATGGCGGCCTTTACCCTTGGCCCGGCCTGGCTTCTCTTTCCCCCAGCCTTTGTGACGGATGTGATGAACCCCTTTTTCGAAGTGATTGGTGCATTATGAAAACCACCGAGCTCCTGATTCTTATCGGCAGTCTTCTGCATTTTTTGACCCTGGTTGCGGCGCTCATGGTTCCCGGCAAGCTCAACTGGAAAGGAGAGCTTGCCAAGCTGGCGCCCTTCCTGCGCAGGATGTTCTGGGTGTATGGAGCCTTTATCTTTCTGTGCATCGCCTCCCTGGGGGTGATCTCGGCCGTTAACTACAGCGAGTTGACGGCGGGAGGCACGCTGGCCCGATCCTTCTGCGCTTTTACCGCGGTTTTCTGGGGCCTTCGGCTCCTCACACAGCTTTTTGTTTTCGACGCGAGTGAATACCTTACCAGCTGGTTTTACAAGGCCGGCTACCATGGTCTGACGCTCGTCTTTATCTACCAGGTCGCGGTTTACGGATATTTCGCTTTCGCGCCTGGATTGAATTGAAACCGGTTCTGTCGAAAGGAGTCGATATGACAACCGCTGTCTGGATCTACCTGTCCTACACGCTCGTCAGTGTCCTCATGACGGCGTGGGTAGCCCGAACGCTTCATAAGAATGGGCGCATCTTTTTGCTGGAGGCCTTCAATGACAACGAGGAGATGGCCGATTCGGTGAATCATCTCCTGGTGGTGGGTTTTTACCTGATCAACCTTGGGTTTATTTTTCTCTTCCTGCACTATGGGACGAAGCCGGCCAATCTTGAAGAAGGAGTCGAATATATTGCCACCAAGCTTGGGGTCGTGCTGCTGGCCCTCGGTGGTATGCACTTTTTCAATATGTTCAACTTCGACAGGATGAGAAAGAAGGGCCGTCGCGCCAGCCTGAACCATCCGCCGGCCGGGATGGCTTCAGGGAGCTGAACTCACTATTCAATAAAATCGGGGAGCGTTCCCGCCTCTTTTGCGGCAGGGCCTCTTGAAAGTAACCAGGTGCAGTTAAAAATCACTTTTTCTGGAACAAATTGCCCTTGTTCGGGTCCATGACTCTGTAAGCTGAAACCCAATTCTTACGGAGACCCGAAATGTTCAGAACACTGTTGGCGGCGTTGGCTCTGGTTCTTGTCCTGGTTCCGCTCAGCCTGCGGGCCGATGGCTTCATCTATATTCCTGAATATCCTGATGTGATTCGGCCGCCAGGGAGGGTTCGCCCGGTGGTGAGACCTCACTTTCCCTTGTCGATCACCCGGCATCGGGTTCATGCCGAGATCGCGGAGGGGCTGGTGAAAACCAGTGTCGAGGAGACCTTCTACAACTCCTCAGCGAGGCAACTCGAAGGCTTCTACATGTTTCCTCTTCCCGATGGCGCTGTCGCCAGCGGTTTTGTGATGAAAATCGGCGGCAAGGAGGTCAAGGGTGAGATTCTCGAGAAGGACAAAGCCCGGTCGATTTACGAGGGAATCGTTCGCCGGGCAAAAGACCCGGGGCTTCTCGAATACGCCGGGCAGGGCCTGGTAAGGGCCCGTGTCTTCCCTATTCCGGCCCGGGGCGAGGTGGAAGTCTCCATCGAATATGTCCAGGAGCTTACTCCCCAGGGCGGCCTGTATCTGTATCGCTATCCGCTCTCTCCGGGAAAGCACTCGATGGGCCCCTATAAGGATGTCGCCTTTGACGTCAACATCAGCTCAAGCCGTGTTCTTCGTTCGATTAATTGCATCTCCCACAAGGTTGGCGTGCACAGGGCCGGCGACAAGAAGGCAAGGGTCGTCTTCGAGACGCCTCGACTCGATTCGCAGGGAGATTTTCTCCTGATGTGGAACGTTGGCGAAGATGCCCTGGCGCCTCTCTGTCTCGCGGCGCGCGGCCATGAAGAGAAAGGCTATTTCAATATCACCCTGTCTCCGAGGGTCGATGCGAAGAAAGAAAAGACACCGAAGGATGTAGTCTTCGTGATCGACACATCCGGAAGCATGAGAGGGCACAAGATTGAGCAGGCCCGCAAGGCGCTGGTGTACTGCGTGGAGGGCCTCAATGAAGGAGACCGTTTCAATATCATTGATTTCTCGATTGAGGCCAGGAAGTTCGCTCCCGCCCTGGTGGACCTCAACAAGGACGCTCGAGCCCGTGGACTCACCTACGCCAGGTCGCTTGAGTCCGGCAGCGGCACCAACCTCGAGGAAGGCCTGCGTTTCGCGCTGGCTGACCTCAAGACGCCAGGGAGGCTGCAGATGGTGGTCGTGCTGACAGATGGGATGCCGACGATCGGCGTGACCGATCCCGGGAAGATCCTCGCCAGCATCAAGCAGGCCAATACCGGCAAGCGCAGGGTGTTCGTCTTCGGGGTAGGCCAGAGCCTGAACGCGAAGCTCCTCGATCGGATCGCGGGTGAGACCCGCGGAACCACCGAGTACATTCGCGACAGGGAAAATATCGAGCTGCGCCTCTCTGCCTTCTACGACAAGATCGACTCACCCGTACTTACCAACCTTCGCATCAAGTTCCCCGAGGGGGGCGTCACCGATGTCTTCCCTCGCGATCTCCCGGACCTCTTTCATGGTGTGCAGTTGAGCCTGTTCGGCCGGTACCAGCCAGGCCAGGTTGGCGGCGGGAATAAGAATCGAACCGTTCTGTTGAGCGGAAAATACCTCGGTGAGGAAAGAACCTTTGAGTACAGTTTTGATTTTTCAGGCGAGGCAGGCCCGGGAAAGGACCAGCTCTCGAGGCTGTGGGCGTCGCGGAAGATCGGCTACCTGCTAGAGCAGATTCGGCTGAATGGCGGGGCCGGGGAATTAAAGACCGAGGTGATTCGTCTCAGCAAGCTTCACGGGATCATTACGCCCTACACCTCCTACCTCATCGTGGAGGAAGGGGCCCTGGTTGAAGATACTCCTGGGCCCGGGGCTCCGCATCCCCTCGGCACTCCAAGGGTTCGGGATGCATTTGGAGGCGGTGCCGGGGCCGGAGGCAGGAGAAAGGAAGCCAGGAGCCGCGCGGCCGAAGCTTTTGATAAGGATCGCGGAGCTGGGGCCGTTGAGGCCAGCAGGGCGATAGAGGCCTTGAAAAAATCTGATCTTGGGGGGAGCTCCGGGAAAAAATCCGGGGAGGGCCAGGGTGGAAGAGAGCTGATCACGCGAGTGGGCCCCTTCACTTTCTACCTGCAGGGAGAGCGCTGGGTTGACTCCCGGTTGACCGTGAAGAAGAGCGCGATGGAGCCGCTCAAGCTTGCCTGGCTTTCGAAGGAATATTTTGAATTCCTCAAGGCCCATCCTCGTGCCGGCAGGATCCTGGCTCTTGGTTCCGAGATCACCTTCATCTGGAACGCCAGGGTGATCAGGGTAGCTTCAAAGTAGCCTCTTTTAAGGTATTCGGTCGGTAGTTTCCGGCCTAGGCCTCGAGTGTGTCTTTCTGCGGAAAGATCGCTCGAGGCTATTTTTTTTTAACAATAAGTCCTGTGCGAGCGATTCTTGCTTGGGACCAATTGGGACCTTACGATGGGAGGCTGGTTGAAATCCATAACAAGAAAAGGTGTCACAAATGAAAAAGGCAACGCTCTGCTTTGTCGGGGCTTTCCTGGTTGCGCTGCTATCCTTGCCGGGATTCGCGGGCGCTGGAGAGCCGGCTGGAACTACAGTCAACGGCGATGTGAATTGCAGCGGCCAATTGGACCTGGCGGATGCGATTTTCTCGCTCAACTACCTGTTTCTCGGGGGAGAGGAGCCTTGTCCCTTCGCAGAGCCTGCAGGAGGAGGTCCGGAG
>CAJWMA010000268.1 GCA_913042995.1 uncultured bacterium
GAGGCGGCCATCTCCCCAGCCGTAGGGTCCCTCATCGCAATTGCAGCCGACCGACTTGTAGAGGTTGCCGACCAGCTCACGCGGCCTGTCAGGGTATTTCTCCGCCTGCTCGCGATTGTAGCGCCTGATGAGATTTTCATCCGGGCGCTCGTACTGCATCATGTAGTGGTAGTAGCCTCCATTGATATGAAACCTGATGAAACGAGTCCGGGGAGAGGGCAGGTCAGCCTCGGCGAACAACCTGTAGCCGACCCCCGCGTTGTAGCCCGGACAACCCTGGCTGAGCTTGTTGAGGGTGATTTCATCGGCTCCATCCACTCCCGCGTAACGCGGCAGGGAAATTCTCCAGCTGAGAGCCTTCAGGGGCCCTGAACGCGGCCGGGGACGGGTCCAGCGGCTGATATCCCGGCCGTTTCGCCGGTTCCAGCGGCTCCCCTGGTAACGTACGCGGCAATCGTAAACCTTCCCATCGTAGACGAAGATGGCGAACTCCTTCGAGTTCCAGGTCGGGTGCCTGGCGCAGCCGCTCACTCGGCCCCCCTGTACATTGCTCCAGAGCCTCGCCCAGGGAGTCCGCGCGATGAAGAGCTGGTAAACACGGGTCTGGGTGGCGATCACCGGGCTGACAAAATAGGCGTGCCAGGCGAAGGGGTCGGTGGGCCTCGGGGAGATGGAAACCGCCCCCGCCCCGCGATCGGTCAGCACCCGGTAGCGAACGATGGTGTTGTCCGGGCGCTCCGGCAGAGTGGCCGTGAAGATGCCGTCCTCGGGAATCAGGTCGCCGCCGCCCAATCCATCATCGGACATGGAGACCGTCGTAACCTGCTCGCCATCGGACTCGATATCCTCTACGAAATACTCCAGCCTCACGGCCCCGGAGGGCGGCGCCGGAGAGAAGGCGACCTGGATCACGACCGGGTCTCCGGAGCGTATGGGCTCACTGGCCGAGGCCGCCCCTTCGGGAGCGACAAGAAGCTCGGACACGACCGCCAGGGGTGTGGCCCGGGCGGAGGCGTTCGCCCTGCCGGGTGTGGCGCCGTCAAGCGGTGAAGGCGCCCAGTTGCCCACCACCGCCGCGGAGAGGCCAAAGCTGACCCGCTCGAGTGAATGGCCCATGTAGCGATGATCCTCAAGCGGCAGGATGGCCGGGTCGAGCCAGGCGGCTCCGGCACCGAGAGCATCGGCGGCAAGCGGCCAGGGAAACTCGTCATCGTAGGCTACAGCCTCGACTCCCCGGCCCGCGGCGGATACCAGCGCCAGCTTCTCTCCTCCATTATCAAGCGTCCTCTCCCAGGGGCCGAACAGCGATGCCTCTGAAAGGCCGTAGGCCTCGATCCCCGCGAGCAGGCGTGGATTCCGGGCGATCACCCGGTAGGCCCCGGGCTCGATCGTGGAGTCTGCCGGGAAGGTGAAATCTACACCACCGGTAAGACGCCAGCCTCCAAGGTCCATGGTGGAATCGGAGCCGTTGTAGAGCTCAACAAACTCATAGCTGTCCTCGACCGCCTCCTCGAGAACAGCGTGGTACATGATCTCTGAAATTTTTACCGCAGGGATCTCGACGGCGAGAGGGGGACAGGCCGCCGCTTCATTGACCCGGGCAGGGGTACCGCTCACCTCATCGGGAGCGGCGGGAAGAGTGCCCGCACGCCAGTTCTCGCTGAGGCCGGCCGAGGCGTCCGCACACAGGCGCTCGAGGGATGCCCCATAACCATCGGCGAGAAAATCCCACGGCGAATTGTCCCCCCAGGAGAAACTCTCGATAACCGCTCCATCGGAATCCGAGAGCACGAGCAGCTCGCCATCATTGTCCAGGGAACCGGAAAATTCTCCGAGCAGCGCCTCGGCGGAAACTCCGGGATAGCTCACAGTAAAGACCTCTGCATCCGCCGCCACCACCAGGTAGGCCCCGGCACCAATCGAGACCCCCGGCGCCGCGGTAAACTCTACCGCCCCCGACAGGCTCCAGCCTCCGAGCTCGACAGCCGTGAGGCCGCTATTGTGCAGCTCGATGTATTCTCCGCCGCCCGCGGGGTTGTACATGATCTCGTTGACCAACACCCCGGCGTGGAGACCTGAGCATAGAAGTGAAGTGAAAATCAGTAGGGCGGCTGACAACGAGAGCCAGCAGGCGGAGACCCGGTTCATATTAGTTTCCTGGTGAAAAAAAGAGAGGCCGATCCGCAATTATAACGCCTCGCGAAGCCGGTTTGAACCGCCCGGGGAGCAGAAGGCGAGAGTCCTTCCCTTTGCCCTATTCGGCGACGTAGCGGTATTTGCCGCCGTTCTGCTCAGCGCATTTTCGCATCCACTCGACCTCCCGCCCGAAAGCGATACAGTGAATGGTGATGCCGCGGGTGCGGTTGAACTCGCGAATACCCTTCAGCATTCCATCCGCATCCTTGAACCGACCCGTAGTGGCGGCGCCATCGGTAAGCAGGTAGATCGTATCGACAAGAGGATCCTTCAGGGCCCGCTCTACGGTATCGAAAATGTTCGTCCCCCCGCCGGTGGTGAGTCCCTTGGCGTAGGCCAGCGCCTTCTTGCGTACCGACCGCGTGAGGATCTTCAGGCTCTTCTCCCAGACACGAATCGTCCTGTCGAAGATCATGATGTTGATCCCGGCGCCAAGAGGCAGCTTCTCAACGACCTTCGCAAGCTCCGCCTTCATCACGTCGAGCTTGGACAGGCCAAGCTTGCGCGCCTCGGCCCCGCGGGCCTTGGCAAGCATGCTGTTGGAAACATCGAGCAGGAAGGCGATGCGCTTCGAGGTAATCTCGATACCGAAGTAGGACAGATCGTGCGCCTTGACCTTGGTCTGGGCCGCCTCCAGGGAGGACTGGGCCACGAAGCGGTCCTTCTCATTCTCCCACCACTTTCTCCAGTCAGCGGTCTCGAGGCCCATATTGTGCCCTGACACCCGCACCAGCAGGCCGAGCGCGTCGACCCGCAAACGGTATTGCTTCTCGAGATCGAGGTATTCGATCAGCGGACCGATCATGATGTTCGAGCCGCCGATGCGCTTGACCACACCCTCGAGCGACCTCAGGGCCGAGGCCCGGACCCTCGAGTTGTTGTCCATCAGGCCGCCGACCAGTCCCTTCAACGCGGCCTTGTTGGTCGACGCGGCGCCGAGACTGCCCATGACGACGGCCCGCAGATCCTCGTCCCTGCTCTTGAGCAGCTTGACCAGGATCTCGACACTCGATTTCGTGGCCGCCCGCGCGATCGCATCCAGGAGCTTGATCCTGTAGGAGATGAGCTCGTAGCCCCGGCGGCGGGCCAGCAACCGGAGGACCTCGCGAGCCCCATCCTTCGTCCCCAGTTGGACAAGCGAGGCGGTCGCGGCGATCACTATGGGTTCGAAGTCGTGTTTCATGTAGCGCGCCAGCCGCTTGCGATCCTTGACAAGCTGAAGCCCGCCGGCCATGGACACGTAGACGTAGAGCCGAGTCGGAGTGAGCTCCTCCATCGCGAAAGCCTCCGCCTTCAGCCAGGCGGTAATTTCTTCATCCGCAGTCATACCGAAGAGCGCGGTGACCGCCAGGTCTCCCAGCTCGGTATCCGGATTCGTCTCGGCGGCATCGTGTGACAGGTAAGCAGAGATCTGCCGGGCCGAAGTGAGGTTCTTCACCTGGGCGAGCAGCGGCACGGCGGCCACCAGGCAGTCTCTTGATTTCAGCGTCGGCGCCACCCGGACCAGGTGCTCCCTCCAGAATTGAGTGAACTTCCGCTGATGCAGGGCCTCGAGAGCGGCCAGCCGAACAGTGACGGAAAGCCTGGAGAACCCGATAAAGATCTGGGCGGGAGCCCTTGGATCCTCGGAGCTCACGATGGCGGCCGTCACCACCGGCTTGAGAGCCTCGGGTCCATCCTTCCACTGCAGCGCGAGATAATCAAAGGCCGCCTTCTCTTCCAGGCGTGCCATGCCGCGAAGGATCGGTTTCACGGCCGAGATGGCGAGGGCCAGGCGTTTTCCACCCGCCTGTTTACCCTTCCTGTTCGGCGGCACCCGGCCGCCCGGCTGCCGATCCCGCCGCCGACCGGGACGTCTTCCCGGCCGCGCTTCAGCGTCATCCGGCAGCGGGGGAAGCGCAGGCCTGAGCCTGACCTTGAGCAGCTCGGCCTCGTATTTTTTGACTAACGCCTGGAGCTCATCGCTGCGCGCCGCCTCCTCGAACGAGCCCGCCGGTATCGGCAACAGCAGCAACAACATGACGCACAACCATCTCGACATCGAATTAACTGTCCTTTTTCTTTTTCGCCGGGGTCTTATCCTCCGGCTTCCTGCCACGCCGAACCGCGGCAATTACACGCTTCTTGACGATCTGCGGATCCATCTCGAAATCATCCTGCGACAGCTCCTTGTGACGCTCGCAGAGCTTGAAGAGGCTCAGCCCCGTCAGCGCCACCATCCCCTCGAGGGTCGGATGCAATTCATCTCTCTGAAGCAGGGTTCGAATCGATCCTTCAGGATAGCTGATCTTGGCGACCTTGACCGCCTTTCCGGCACGCAGGTCATTGAGGAACTCCGCCATGGGCACCATGATGACGTTCTTGTGCTCAGCGGCCCAGGCATCAATCCGCTCATTCAGACCCTTGAGCGTTGCCGGGCGAGGCACCTGCCGGGGCGACAGCATCTTGCCCACCGAGGCCTTCATATCGGGAATCCTGCTGAGGAGAATCGGACACTTCAGCCCGGAGAGGTATTTCAACCCGGCCTCGAGATCCTCCATGCGCCGGTCCTCGCTCTTGGATCCGTAGCCGAACCAGAAAAGGAAATCGACCGCGACAACCAGGGTCGCCCTGGCCTCCTTCGCGCTGCGAATCGCCTGGGTGCCCATCCAGCGGGGATTCATGAAGAACAGGGGAGACGAGGTGTTGAGCACCTCGCCGTGCTCCACCTCCACCATGTGCTCGATGATCTTCGCAAGGTTTACTGTCCTGCCGGCCTCGCGCCGGGTATTGAAGCCTGCCGAGGCGCTGGCCCCGATCACCACAATCCGCTTCCAGATGTTCTTCGCGACGCCATCGGCGCAAGCTGACCGCGCTGGAAGCAGCGCCGGCAACAGGAATACGGCTGGAAATACGAGCTGTCTCAACAAGACCGGAATACCCATCCATCGTTTTGACTCTGTGGGGGCTCAACTGTCCCCTGTGTCCAGTATAGGGGATGCTGAACCCAACCTGCC
>CAJWMA010000269.1 GCA_913042995.1 uncultured bacterium
CGGGTTCGCCTTGAGATGCTCAACAAGGGCGGCCTCGTCGATCACCGGCCCTCGCGATGTGTTCACCAGCACCGCGTCCGGCTTCATCAACGCCAGGCTCTCGCTGTTGACCAGGTGGCGGGTCTCGGGCAGGAGCGGGGTGTGCAGGCTGATGATGTCACTCTCACGAAAGAGCTCCTCGACGCTCTCCGCCCTCCGGCAGCTCAGCCTCCGACCGCCATGGGCGGCGTTCAGGTCCGAGTAGCCCTCGAAGAAACTCTCGAGCTCGGGCCGAGCTTCAACATCCCAATAGAGAACGTCGAGCTCGTGGCCGGGCGCCAGCATCTTCGCGTAGGCGGAACCAATCCGCCCGGCGCCGACAATCCCGAGCGTTCCGCCCCAGAGACGCTTGCCGAGAAAGAGGTCCGGAAGCCAGCCATCGTATTTCCCCGCGCGCAGAAAGACCTCGGCCTCGCCGCTTCGACGCGCGGCGGCGAAGGTGAGAGCGACGGCCATCTCGGCGGTCGTCTCGGTGAGCACCCCGGGGGTGTTCCCGACAGCGATACCGCGCGAGGTCGCCTCGGCGAGGTCGACGTTGTCGAAGCCGACAGCGTAATTGGAGTAGGCCTTACCACCGGCCTGCTTCAGCGCCTCGAAGAGCTCCTCTGCCCAGGGCTCGGTGAGCTGACCGATCGCTCCATCGCAGCGCTCGCCCATCGCCTCGCGGATCTCATCGACAGAGAGAATGTCGCGCGAGGTCGAGATGACGACCTCGCAGCCGGCGGCCGTGAGCACCTCCACCCAGCGCTCGCCGGGCAGATCCTTCGTCACCACGACACGCAGGGCGCCGCCTTCGTTCTCGGTTCTCCAGCTCATCTCACGTTTCCCTGTAACCGGGCTCTGCTCAGCGCACCATCACCTGGCCGCCATCGACGACCAGAACCTGTCCGGTGATCCGGCGGGCGGCATCGGAGAGCAGGTAGACCACGGCGCTCGCGACGTCCTCGGGCTCGATCTCCTTGCCCAGCGGCGACTGCGCGGTGTAGTGGTCGATGACCTCCTCGGGCTTGATCCCTTTCTTCTTCGCGCAGGCCTCGATGTATTCTTCGTTCCAGATCTTCGAGCCCTTAAAGACGTTGCCGGGAGCGACGCAGTTGACCCGGATCCCGTCGCCGCCGAGCTCCATCGCCCAGCCGCGCATGAGATGGATCTCACCGGCCTTGGTGGCGTTGTAGGCCGAGTTCGACTTGCTCGCCTCGAGCCCCGACTTGCTGGTGATATTGATGATGGAGCCGCCCGAGCCCTGCTTCTTCATGATCCTCACAGCCTCGCGGGCGCAGAGAAAATAGCCCGTCAGGTTGATATCGAGGGTCTTCTGCCAGGCGCCCAGGGGGAAATCCTCCAGCGGGTAGGCCGGCGCGATCCCGGCGGCGTTAACCAGGTAGTCGATCCCTTCGGTGGAAGAGACGGCGCTCTCAAAGGCCTCCTCGACCGATTTCTCATCCGTCACATCGCAAAAGACCGGCAGATAGCTTCCGGCTGGTTGCTCAGCGCTGGTCGCATCGAGCGCCTCCCGGTCGACATCAAGGCCGACGACGGTGGCTCCCGCCTCGATCATGAAGAGAGAGATACCGCGGCCAAGACCGCTGCCGGCTCCGGTGACAACACCAACACGCCCGCTCAGCGGACCGCCGGAATTCAGGGACTGGCTCTCCTGGGACTGTTTCTCGTCAGGCAATGTACTCGTCCTTCACTCGTAGAGGGGCTCTTCAGATCTTCAGCAGGTCATCGAGCATTTCTTTTTCGGCTTCCTGCGACCACAGTCCCTCGCTGACCTCCTTCGCGACATCGGCGGAGAACTTGACGATCTCCGGCAGGTCCTGGATCCGGGTCAGGGGCAGGTCGGGAAGCTGGGGGTAGAGGATCGTCTTGTTGGTGATCTTCCCCTCGGCCACGGCCTGGACTCCCTCGGAGCAGGCCTTCATACCGACCACCGCTCCGGCCGACGCGTTGGTGTCCATCCGTCCCTGCTCGGTGAGGCGGAGCACCTTCTCCATGTCGTCGATGCGGCTGCCGGAATTTCCGGTGATGGTGTGCTGGTCGTAGTGGATATCGCCGAGGTTGAGGTCTCCCTCTCCGCGCTTGAGACCGGCGAAGAGATTCAGGACCCCGTAGCGCTTGAGGAAGCGCCGGGCATCGTTGACCACCGCGGCGATCTGGGCGCAGGCGACGATGTAGTCGATGCCGCCGGGAGCCAGCTCTTTCATCCTGTCATCGAAATCCTCATCGCGCGGGTCCCAGCACAGCAGCTCGATGCCGGCGGCCTTCGCCCGCTCCCCGTAGCGCTTGCTGACAGCTCCGAGGCGCTCATCGCTGACATCGGTGACAAGGATCACCTCGATGCCGGGCGCCTCGCCCTGTTCCTTGAGGACAATCGTTCGGATCAGGTGCATCTGGCCCATCGGACCGCCGCCGCCGAGCACCCAGCAGACCCGGTCCTCGGGCTGCAGGTCGGAGCGCTGGTAGGAGGCCTCGATACAGGCCCAGGGCTCGACCAGCGAGGCCTGGGAGTAGGCGATGTCTTCTTCAATCTTGATGAGGTACTCCTGCACGCGCTCGTCAAAGACGCCGTACTGGATCATGCCGCCCCAGATCGCGTAGCCCACCGCCGTGTTGTACTCGAGCATGTCGGCCTGCACGATGTAGCGCTCACCAACCTGGAATTTTTCCTGCGCTTCCTCGCCGACGCCGACCACCGTGATGGAGATCTCGTGGCCGGGAACGACCTTGTCGCGAACCATGTCGTAGCCCTCGAGCCGAGGGTGATCCGGGCCGGTGTTGACGATCTTCACATCGGAGAAGCAGATGCCGTTGGAGTCGGAACGAAAGAGAATGTCCTTCGGTCCCATGACGGGAACGTCGATCTCCTCGAGGTGAAAGCTCTCAAAACCCTTGCCGGTCAACTGCCAGACCAGCGTCTTGTCCGGAACCTCGTATTCGTGGCCCTTGTAGCGGGAGATCTTGCAGCCGGAATCGTCAGTGCCTGTCGTCATATCGAATCATATCTCTAAATGAATGGGGGTCTTAACCGCCGATGAGCCATTGTCGCCTAGTGGCCCTGAAAATTCAAGATGGGGCAAGGAGAGAGGGAGCGGGCTAGCCGTAACGCGCCACCGGCTCCGGCAACTCGCGGGCGATCCGTTCAACTCCGTAGCCGAAGCCCGGCCCCCCGAGGGTAGAGAGCTCGACCTCGCCGCCTCTGCGGGTGTAGAGCCCGGGGTGAACCGCCGCCTCGGCCAGCGATGCCTCCGGGTAGAACTGCATCGCGTTGGTCTCGACCCCCATGATCGTCCCGGCATGGGCGGCCAGCAGCACGTGGGGAACCTGGGCGAGCATGGGGTTGGTCAGGTCCTGCACCATCAGGTCCATGCCGTGCTGCTTCGCCCAGCACAGGCTCAGGAGCGCCCCGGTCTGGGTCTTGCAGGTCTTCAGCGCCACTCCCGTCCAGCCGAGCTCCCGGCCGCGGGCGACGAGCTCCCAGTCGTGGGCGCTCTCGTCCATGAAGAGCGGCTTGCGCTCCGAGACGCTGTGCACATCGATGCTGTACTTATCGAGGTCGTAGGGAAAGGGCTGTTCGACGTAGAGGATCATATCGGAGATCTTCCGGTGCTCGTTCTTGAGGCGGTCGAGAATCTCGTTCACATACTCCGGGTCCTTGACCGTGCAGTTGAAATCAGTCGTCAGCCAGGGACAGCTCCCCTCGAGAGCGAGCTGCCCGACGCTCACCAGGCGCTCGTAGTCCCAGGCGGCATCATCACCGCGCAGCTTGACCTTCAGGCAGCTCAAGCCATCGCGCTCGATCCAGTCCGCCAGCAGGACCGGGTAGCCGTCATCGGGTTCGGAGCCGTCGAGCTCGGTGGCGCAGAGCAGGTCCTTGCCCCCGACCAGGTGCCAGGCCGCGAGGCTCGATGGAGGCTCATCGACGAGATAATCAGCCGGATACTTCCCCTCGAAAACGGCGCTCGACCCATCCGCGTCCACCAGGAAGCCCGACAGGTCGCGGCTCATGAAATCCGCGTTGTAGGTGCTGTAAATATCAACATCGTGCAGAACACCGTAGGCATCGTGGAGCGCCAGGTCGAAGAGCGAGCAGCAGACCAACGCCGCGAGCCAGGGCATGGGCTCGGAATCGCCGCGCGCCTCGTTGAAGAGGCCGAGCTCCGGCACCAGGACCTCCTGCTGAAAATCCCTGCCAAGCTCCAGCGGGTGGCCGCTGGCGGGATACTCCGCCCACCTCTTCGCCAGCAGCTCGGTGAACTCTTTCAGCGCCTCGTGGCGCTCGGCATAGGACAGCGAGCTCGGCCAGACCCACTGCACGCTCAGAGGGGTCTCTCCCCAACCGGCGGCCGCACGCCCGGCTCCATCGGCAACCGTCAGCTCGACCCGGGCGCAGGTAACGCTCGAGAGCGTCTCCGGCCCGAACTTGAGCGGCACCCGCGTCTCTACCGGCAGGTAGTAGAGAGTCGTTCCCTTGACACTGATGTCTGTGTCGCGCGGCATGCTCAGCTGCTGGGCTCCATCGCCTGGGTCACACCTTCTCGGGAATCGCGAAGGGCTCGCGGTACTCGCGCTTGATGAGCGCGTTGGCGTCCTTGTCAGTCCGAAAACGCTCGGTCGTCTTGTCGAAGTGGAGCTTTCGTCCCCCCACCCGGTAGGCGATATTGCCGAGGTGAACAAGAACGGCGCTTCGATGACCCTCCTCGATGTCGGCGTTGGGCAGCTTCCGGTTCTTGATGCACTGGATAAAGTTGGCCTTGTGCGGCGGGTCCGGGAAGCGGCCGTACACCTGCTCGACAACCTTGCCATCGCCGGTGAAGACCTGCCAGCCGCCGCCGTGGCGTCCGAGGATCATGAGCTGCTTCGTGCCGTAGAACTCGATGCGGGTCGCGTTCTGCGGCCAGAAGGGATGGACGCTTCCGTTTCGGGTCTGGCCGTTGGTCTTGCGCATATAGGGCGCCCAATGGGTCAGCTCGAAGGTCATCAGCATCTTCTCGAATTCGTAGGTGACGATCTGGGTATCGGGAACTTCGCTGTCATCCTTGTGAACAAAATTGCCGCCGGAAGCGTGAACAGCCGAGGGGAAATCGACGCCGCAGAGCCAGCGGGCGATGTCCAGTTGGTGGACGCCGCAGTCAGCCATGTCGCCG
>CAJWMA010000270.1 GCA_913042995.1 uncultured bacterium
GTGGGACGCGCGCCTGTACAGGTCGGCTTCAACCGCCGCCTGGTCAACAAGGAGACCGGCCATGTTTACATGGGAGTGAACCGAAAGGGCCAGGTGGTTCCATGGGTCAATGTTCTATGCGCCGACAGCGTGAAGAGCGGCAAGCCCATCGCCGTTCTCTACGAGACGGCGGCCCACCCGGTGATTGTTCCCGACCGCAGCAAGCTGACAAGCGCGGATTTCCCGGGCGCCGCCGCGAAGACTATCCACAAGGCTCTCGGGAGGGATGTCGTCGCGCTCTTCGCGCAGGGCTGCGGTGGAGACATCAACGGCTTCCCGTTGCGCACCACGCATGAGAACGCCGACAAGCAGGGACGGGATCTCGGCAGCGCCGTTCTGAAGGCTCTCAAGGAGAGCGAGCGGATCAAGTCGAAGACCTTCAGCGTCAGGTACGCCCGGGCGGCTCTCCCCTCGCACGCTCTTCCTCCCAAGAAGCTCTGGCAGGAGATGGCTTACCGCCAGAGGGACCGGGAGGGACGCATGGAACAGCTCAACAGGATGCTGGCCCTCATCGACAGCGGCAAGAAGCCGCCGCCAAGACGCATGGATGTCTACGCGGTCATGTTCGGCAGGGAGTGGTGTCTCGTGACCATGCCGCACGAGATGTTCTGCGAGTATGAGCTCTGGGTCGACAGGAACGCTCCCTTCAAACGCACCATGACCTTCGGCTACACCAATGGCTACGAGGGCTATATTGCGGTGGATAGCGCCCTGCGCCTGGGGGAGAAGGGCGGCTACGAGGCCGCCTGCCTTCCGAATTGGGGCGGCCAGGTGTGGACCCGCCACTTCGGCCCGCCGGCGGTTGGCTGCGAGAAGATCATCAAGGATGCCATCTCCTCGCTCTGGCCGAAGAAGGCGGGGAGCTCAGAGAAATAGGCGACGCTCTCGCGTCTAATTCGTCTTTGCCGTCTCGAGCAGCTTCACCATCGCCTTGCCGAGCGCGTCGCCGATGAGGAAATAGCTCTCGGCATTGCCGAACCAGTGGTGGCCGTGCCCGGTATTGGGAGATAGCTCCTTCGCCCGCGCGAAGGGGGTGGTCTTGACGAAGGCGACCGTCCCTCTTCCGAGCTTCGGGTTGGAGGCCGCGGCAGCCTGGGCCTTGCGAAGCTCTACCATCCCTTCCCCGGCCTTTTCGCCCAGGTTGCCGAGCTCTCCGATCACCACTGGAAGCCGGGGCAGTTTGAGCTCTTTACGGATGTCGATTACCAGGTTGACCAGGTTGGCGGTGTATTCAGCCCGCGCATCTTTGTTGACCATGTCGTTCCAGCCCTGGAACCACACGAATCCTGAGATTCTGTATTTTCTGTCGCCCAGGGCGGCCAGCGCGGCGCGAACCTCCTCGAGCATTTTCTTATAGTAGGTTCCAACTGTGCCTCCTGAGCTCGGTGGTCGAAAATCGCTATAGAGGCTCTTTCCGCCCCAGGCAGTCTTGATCAGCAGGACAGGTCTCTCGATGTGGTCACCGATGACATGGCCGAGCTGGAGCTCGGGGCCGATATGGCTGGTGCCTCCATAGCCGGTGAAGCCGATGCCGAGCTTGCCCGTACGAACTTCCCGTTTGTCCTTGAAGCTGATCCGGACATCTTCGCGTTCAACCCACTTCCCCCCGGCATCTTTGAGATGCTTCATGAGCGCGGCGCTCTTCGAGTTCTTCATCGACCAGACGAGGTTGCCCTTGCCGCCGTTGTAGTACTTGGGGTGGTCGTAGGCGACGACGCCCTGCCCCTCCATGTTAGACTGCCCGGCAAGGATGAAGACCTCGATGGGGAGGTCGGCTGCGGGAGAAGCTGTGGCCGTGCTGGCGAAGACAAAAAAGCAGGCGAGGGTGCTGAGGCTGGGGATGGCCATGTTCATGTTCATGTCCTTAGTTTTTTTCGGGGCTGTTGACCTGGCAGGAATTCTATTCTCCTGTTCGGGCTGAGGCAATGGCTGTAAAGGTGCTGTTCAAAGAGGCCTCTGCTCAACTAAGATCGGGAGCTATACGAGGATCATTCCATGACAGACTTACGAGCTATCCTTCAGGTCCGCAGCCACCTGCCTGCCCTGGCCGCGGTTTTTTGTCTTTCAATCCTGGTTGCGGGGCTTGCCGAGGAGAAAAATCCTTCTTCTTCGCAAAAGCCGGAGAACACCCAGGCGGAGACCATCCCGTTGCTTACAGCGGAGCAGGCCCTGGCGAAACTGAAGGTCCCTGATGGTTTCCGAGCCTCTCTCTTCGCCTCCGACCCGCAGGTTTTTCAGCCGATCGCCGGTGCCTTTGACGCGCGCGGAAGATTGTGGGTCGCCGAGAACAACACCTACGCCGAGCGTAAGGCGAACTTTGACCTCAGGTACCGAGACCGCATCGTGATCCTCGAGGATGCGGATGGCGATGGCCGCTGTGACCGGCGCAAGGTCTTCTGGGAAAAGGGGCATTGCCTGACGAGCATCGAGCTGGGCTTCGGAGGCGTCTGGGCCCTCTGCGCGCCGAAGCTCTACTTCATCCCAGATGCCGATGGAGATGATGTTCCTGACGGGGAGGCGCGGGTTGTCCTCGACGGCTGGAATGACAAGGAGGTCCGGCATAATTTCGTCAATGGTCTGAAGTGGGGGCCTGATGGCTGGCTCTATGGTCGTCATGGAATCCAGGGCACCTCGTTGGTGGGAGTCCCCGGGACCTCGTCCGACCGCAGGGAGAAGCTTAACTGCTCCATCTGGCGCTATCACCCGGTGACTCGGAAGTTCGAGGTTGTCTGCCGCGGGACGACCAACTCCTGGGGCTCGGACTGGGATGATCACGGTGAGCTGTTCTTTATCAACACCGTGATCGGGCATCTCTGGCACGCGGTTCCAGGCGCCCATTTCAAGCGAATGTACGGAGAGGACTTTCGGCCTCACCTCTACGAGCTGCTTGAGCAGACCGCGGACCATGTCCACTGGGGTGCCGGTGAACCCTGGCATTCGGCAAAGAAGGGCCTGAGTGATGGGACCAACAAGGCCGGCGGGGGCCATGCCCACACGGGAATGATGATCTATCTCGGAGCCAACTGGCCGGCGGAGTATCGAAACGATGTCTTTACGGTGAATTTTCACGGCCGCCGCCTCAACCGCGATCATCTCGAGCGCCATGGAGCGACCTATCGCGGGGTGCATCGAAAGGACATGGTAGAGTCGGGGGACTCCTGGTTCCGCGGGGTCGAGCTCCTGCAGGGACCGACCGGAGAGGTTCTTGTTCTTGACTGGGCGGATATCGGCGAGTGCCACGAAAACGATGGCGTTCACCGAACCTCCGGGCGGATCTTCAGGATCAGCCATGGAGAGCCTGTGAAGCCCGCCGCTGTTGATCTCAGGAAGCTTTCGACGGCTGAGCTGGTCCGCCTGCAGTTGCATAAGGACGAGTGGTTTGTCCGCCAGGCGAGGCACCAGCTGCAGCAGAGGTCTGTCGGCGGGCAGCCAATGAAAGATGCCGCGGAGCTGCTCTCGAAGATGCTGAAGGAGCAGGCTGATGTTCGCCGCAAGCTGCGGGCTCTCTGGTGCCTTCACGTGATCGGCGCCGCGGATGAACAACTCCTGCTCGGCCTGCTCGACAGCCCCGATGAGCATCTTCGCTCCTGGGGTGTCCGGCTGCTGGTTGATTCGGGGGAGGTGTCCCCAGAGGCGCTTTCCGCGTTGGAAGCCCTCGCTTTGAAAGAGCCGTCCGGGCTGGTACTGACCTACCTGGCATCGGCCCTGCAAAGGCTGCCCCTGGCGCGGCGCTGGAAACTGGCGGGGAGCCTGGTCGGGCGGGAAGAGTTCTCCACTGACCGTGTTCTGCCGACGATGATCTGGTACGGCATCGAGCCGGCCGTGCCGGCCGCGCCGCAGGCGGCGCTCGCCTGCATCGTGAAATCACGAATGCCGAAGGTCAGCCGGTACACCGCCCGCCGTCTTACCTACGAGCTGGACAACGACAGCACGACGGTTTCTCGCCTCCTGGAACTCGCGGTCAAGGCGCCTTCGGATCACCGCCGGGCTATTCTTTCCGGGTTGAGCCAGGCTCTTGATGGCTGGCTGAAGGCGGAAGCTCCCCGCAGCTGGGAGCGATCACGGAAGGCGCTTCTCGAGCTTGAAGATCCTGAGACCCGGAAGCTGGTGGAGCGGATTGGAATCGTCTTCTCCGGGGGAAGGGGTCTTGAAGAGCTCCGCCGTATCGCCGCCGGCGGGAAATTCGATAGCGCGACAAGAAACCGGGCCATCCGCACCCTCGCGGCGGCGGGGGATGAAACATCCTGGCCGATTCTCAAGAAGCTGGTGGGCGACAAGAAGGTCGGACCCGCGGCGATTCGCGCCATTGCCGCCTATCCTCGCGAAGATGCCGCCGATTTTCTCCTCCAGCGGGTCAGGGGTATTCATTCGAACATCCGGAGCTTTGCCATCGAGGCTCTTGCCGAGCGTCCCGAGCATGCGCGCAAGCTGCTGGCGGCCGCCGGGAAGGGAGCTCTTCCCCAGGGCTTGCTGACGCCCTATCTCATCAGGCAGATCCAACTTTTTGGCGACCCAGGGCTCGACAAGCAGCTGCGAGAGGTTTTTCCAGGAGTGTCGCTGATCGGTGCTGACCGCCTGGCCTCGATCGAGAAATGGCGCAAGGACCTGCAGCCGGAGAAACTCGAAGAGGCGAGCCCTGCCAGGGGCCGCAAGCTCTTCGCCGAGGCCTGCGGAACCTGCCATCGTCTGTTTGGTGAGGGAGGGACCATCGGCCCGGAGCTCACCGGTGCGCAGCGCGGAGAGCTGGGGTACTGGCTCGAGAACATACTCGATCCCTCCGGTATCGTTCCCCAGAACTTTCGCATGTCGGTGGTGCGTTTGAAGGACGGCCGTGTGCTCACCGGTGTCCTGGGGCTCGAGCGCGGCAGAACCATCACCCTGCGGACCCCGAAGGAAGAGCTGCTCCTTGACCGCAGTCTTGTGGTTGAGGTCAAGCCGACAGCCCTCTCGCTCATGCCCGATGGACTCCTGGACCAGCTGAAGCCAGGGCAGGCCCGGGACCTGGTGAGCTATCTGATGTCTCCAGAACAGGTGAAGTCAGCGGACTGACGCCGGGGCACGGGAGCATGGTCGACCTTGGAACGGAAGGTGTGTATGCTTGTTTCCTGTAAGCTGCCTGGCCAGGGGCCGGGGAGTCTTTTCCTG
>CAJWMA010000271.1 GCA_913042995.1 uncultured bacterium
CCCGGGTGTTGATGCCGTAACGCCGGGCGGTGAGGCTGTGGCCGAGTTCGTGCAGCAGCAGGCAGCCGTAAAAACAGACCGTGAGCAACAGGCTCACGGCAAGACCACCTTGAAGATAGGATTGGAATTCCGTGGCTAACACGAACACAACCAGCCAGAAGCTCCAATGCGCCCTGACTGGAATACCGAAAGCTTTGAAGAGATGAGCAGAGGCCACGACGACCGTCCTCTTAAATCAATGGGTGGATTGCCTGAACTACTTGAGTCTAACGCAATCCATTGGCCAGAAACCCATATTCGAGACTTTAATTCGCCTATGTCTACCGAAGTCCATATTTTGTAAACACTTGTGCTCGGGGTTTCGCAAGCGGCCGTTCCAGGAAGAAAACCCTGTTACTGCCAGCTTGGCAGATCGAAACCCCCGAAAAGGCAGTCGACCGCCGGGAAAGATGAACTCAGGCCCCGGTCGAAGCCTCGGGCTTATAAAAATACTTCCGCACCAGGTCCTCGGGGGGCGGTGGAGTTCGCAAGGTGACCAGGTAGCCCGCGAGAAAACTGACCAGCAGACCGACGATGATCGGATCAAAGTCCATGAGGCGGTACGGTCTGAAGAAGCTCCCGTTGGCGAAGATCCCTCCGACATACATCGACAGGTGAGAGATGAAGCCCCCCAGCATGCCCGCCATGCAGCCCTCGACATTCGAGCGCGGCCAGTAGATCGCGTAGACCACCGGCGCGAGGAAGCAGGCCGCCAGCCCGCTGCCGGTGTAGACGATGATGTCCTGCAGGAACTGCGGCGGGTTGACCGCCCCCAGCAGCGCCGCGCCTCCAACCAGGAGGGTGAAGAGATAGCTCAACCGCTTGAGACGGAGTTCGGAGGCCTCGGGATTGATGTTGCGCTGATAGATGTCGCGCACCAGGCCCGATGAGATCATCAGCAGGAAGCTGTCGACCGTCGACATCACCGCCGCGAAGGGAGCGGCGATGAGCAGTCCGGCGAGCCAGCCCGCGCCGACGTTCTCGGTGAGAAAAACCGCCATGGCGGGCATGATGCGGTCGCTCTCGGCATCCATGCCGGGCATCAGCACCCGGGCGCAACAGAAGATGATCACCAGCGGAAAGTAGATCAGAGAATAATAAACCGCCACGGTGAAGATTGAGCGGCGCAGGGTCACGGTGTTGTTGAAGGCCATGAGCCGAACCATGCTGGCAGGCTGGCCGGAGCCCGAGATCGCCCACATGAAGAAGAAGGAGATCACCAGGCTCAGGGGGAGGAACCCGGCATCGCTGCTGGGACTCGGGCCGGGACCGGTGACGTAGACTCCCTTGCGGCCATCCTCTGCTCCATAGGCGTAGCCCTGAAGCTCCAGGTCCTCGAGGATGAAATCGGAGCGGACCCGGTCTCCCTGGTTCTCGATAACCTGGCTGCGATCTCCAGGAGAGGTGATCTCGAGCACAGCGACCCAGGGCTCCCCGCGCTTTCTGAGTCGTTCCTCCAGCGCCAGCTTCGGTATCACCTTGAAAAGCCTGGCCTCCGCGCCTTCATCAGAACCTGGGATCCGAATCCAGGAGCCCTCGCCCAGCGGAGCGCTATTTCCTTCCGGACCGCCCGGCTGGAAAACCGCCGCCCCCCTGCGCGGCGGACTCATATCAACCATCCTCGAGGTGGCGTACTCGAGCGAGCCCACTCCCTCGGGCGCATCCTTTCCAACGAGGTAGAGCGCCAGGGGCAGCATGATGATGACCCCGAGAACCATAACGATTCCCTGCATGACATCGGTCCACACCACGGCCTGGAAGCCGCCATAGGTCGTATAGGCGATCACTGCCAGGCCGAAGCCGCACAGGCAGAGCAGGTAGGCGGGATCCACGCTCCCGCCGATGGAATCCCTCAGGAAAGTGACGCCGGATTCAAAAACGCCGACGCCGGACAGCAGCGTCTTCAGCATCAGGCTGCCGGCCTTGAACTGGGCGATGAGGTTGAAGGACATGAAGAAAACGATCAGCGCCACGGCCAGCAGACCGAAGCCGGCGCTCCTGAAACGGTCCCGGATCACGTCTGGAACCGTGATGGCTCCCGACCGGCGCGCCACCTGGTTGAGGCGCTTGCCGATGAAGCCCATCGTACAGATCGGGAAAATGATGTAGCTGCCGATCCAGAGCCCCAGGATCCAGCCGTGGCTGTAGATCTTCGAGGGGAAGCCGGTAAAGCTCCCGCCCGAGGCGCTGGTGGCGGCGAAGGTCAGGGCGAAGGCCCACACCCCGAGCCCCCTGTTGCCGAGAAAATACTCGCTGAGAAAATTGCCGTCCTTACGCAGATAGTTCGCGATCACCGCGAGGGAAAAGACAGCGGCCGTATAGCCCAGGAAGGTAAAGAGCGCCGGGCTGACGCCGCCCGCCTCCGCGAGAAAAGGGATGTTGAAGATGGGAGGAAGGCTCATACGCTCTCCTGCGATTCAACAGGGGCTTCTTCCCCCAGGTCCCCATCCTTCATGTAGAAGAAACAGAACCAGAGGGTGAAGACATCGGCCAGGAGCCAGGGCACCGCGATCCCCCAGAAGAGCCAGGAGGGGATGCCCCAGACGGTGCTGAACTCCTCAGCGACAAAAGTTTCCGGAAAGCCGTTCAGGTAGCAATAGGGTACGGCCCACAGGAGCGCCGCCACCCACAAGAGCAGGATGACCAGGGCCTCCCGGCGAGACTCGAGAAACACCGGATCCCAGGGGGCGTTCGCAGGTTCCTGGTTGTTGTCTGGAGCGTTCATCTGTCCCTACCGGGTCGAATTAGATACTCAGGCTGACACTCTCCACCTGAGACGATCATTCTACGGGTACCGGCGGGGCTTGCATAGACAGCGACAGAACGATAGCCCTCCGCGCGCCATCTCGATAATTCCTCTGGCAGCCGTGGCGTTTTACCCTAAGCTTGGGCCAAACCTGCTGAGCAGGCTCAACGAAACAACTTCCCCAACAGCCTGGAACGCCATGCCCTCCCTCGCTACCCCCCGCCCCCTGCTGAGGGCGATCAAGAAACAGGTCGGCAAGGTCAAGGTCTCGCTTCGATCCCAGGGCGAGGCGCTCGAGGAGCTCTTCCAGCTCTTTACCAGCGAGCGGCAGCATCTCAAGCGTTTCAGCTATATGAACGATCCGCGCCTGCGCCTGGCCTACCTCCGCTACCATCTTCCACTGAATACGGTGCGCTCGATCTGCGTCCTCAAGGATCTCCTGAAGCGCTACCCGGCGATCGCCGAAACGGAGTGGATTACGGATATGGGGGCGGGCCCGGGAAGCTCCACCATCGCGAGCCTCCTGACCCTGCCGGCAAACCGTACGCGGCGCTATCTGCTCACGGATCAGAGCCGCGGAGCTCTCCGGGTCGCCCGGGAGATCTTCGAAGAGTGCGCGCCGGCTGAAAAGGACGGGGTCAAGACGTCCATCACCACCCTGCAACAGAAGCTCCCTATGCTGCCGCGCTTCCAGGGACCCACGCTCGTGTGGATGTCGATGGTCGTCAACGAGTTCGACCACCCCGAGCGCCGGGGAATCGACATCAAACGCTTCTTCAACAAGCTCGCCGAGAAGCTGCCCCCCGGCAGCACGGTCGTCATCATCGAACCGGGCCTGAGGGCTCCCGGCCGCCGCCTGCTCGAGCTCCACGACTCCCTGCTTGAATCCCAACGATGGGAGATTCTCGCTCCCTGCACCCACCAGAAAAGCTGTCCGCTCCTGGGCGAACCGAAGAGACCCTGGTGTCATTTTCACTTCAGGTGGCAACCGGGAGACATCGTCAAGCAGATCGCCGTGCCGCTGGGCCTGGCGGCCGGCAAGGGCTCGATGAGCTATCTCGCCATGCAGCCGGCCAAGGAGGGTGGGCTCCTGGGTAACCGGGACCCCGAGCTGGCCCGGGTCATTGGCGACCCGATGAACGTTCGCCGCACCGGCGAGGGGATCTATCTCTGCCAGGACGGGAAGCGGCGCGTCTTCCGCAACCCGCCGAAAGAAACGACCCGCGGCGCCCTGCTGAAGAGAGGCCGCCAGAACCGGGACGCCCGGCTCGTGGCCCCCTGGCCGGGAGGCTCACCCGAGGCGAAACGCCCACGCAAGAAACGAAAAGATCGGCGGAAGCCGCCGGAAAAGCCGCCGGAAAAACCCGGCGAGACTTGAGCTTGATTACTCCGCCGTGACGGGGTTGGTGAGCTTACCGATGTTTTCGACCTCGATGGTGACCTCGTCGCCGTCCTTGAGGAAGACCGGGGGGGTGCGCGCGGCGCCGACGCCCTGGGGCGTTCCCGTCATGATCACGGTGCCGGGCAGCAGGGTGGTACCCTGGCTGAGGAACTCGATGAGCGTCGGCACGTTGAAGATCATGTCCGAGGTGGTCCAGTCCTGCATCACCTCGCCGTTGAGGGTCGTGCTGAGCTTCAGGGCGTTGGGGTCGGGAATCTCATCGGGGGTCACCAGGCAGGGCCCCAGCGGCAGGAAGGTGTCGAAGGACTTGCCGCGGCACCACTGGCTGCCGCCCTTCTTGGTCTGCCAGGTACGGCCGCTGACATCGTTGGCGCAGGTATAGCCGAGCACGTAGTCGAGGGCATCGGCCTGGGAGACGTTCTTCGCCTCGCGGCCAATGACCACCGCCAGCTCGCATTCGTAATCGACCGTCACCGGCTCGACGGCCGGCACCACGATGGGATCACCCGGGTTGTTGAGGGTGTTGGCCGCCTTGATGAAGAGCACGGGATACTCGGGAATGTCGTTACCGCCCTCCTCGGCGTGCTGCCTGTAGTTCAGGCCGATACACAAGGCCGTGCGCGGGGTCACCGGGGCGAGGAGCCTGGCGATCTCCGCCGTCTCTTCCGTGACGGAGTACTCACCGAAGAGGTCCCCCTCGATCACGCGCGCCGTATCTTCACTGACCCATTCACCGTAGTGCTCCTTGTTGGAGCCATCCAGAAAACGAACAATCTTCATCGAATTGATTCCTTGTTCCTGTGGTTCTGCAGACCGCCGCGCTCGCGACAAGAGCCCCTATTAAAACAAAAGGGGGCTCGGCTTGCCAGAAGCCGCGGCCCCTTGTTCGTATTCTTATGAGCTGCCGGAAGGGCGCCTCTACTTGAGAATCTTTCTCAGCAGGCGGTGGATCTCCTCGATCGACCCCTCGATTCTCCCGAGCCGTTCCTTT
>CAJWMA010000272.1 GCA_913042995.1 uncultured bacterium
GGCTCTCGGGTTGAACCCGGTCGACGGGAAGCTCCATGGCACCTGGACGATCGTCGCGATCTCCAAGCATATTGTCGACCTCGCGCTTGAAGGTAACCCGCCCGATTCCTTCATCGAACACTCTCGACTCGAGGTCATCGAACTCCTCCTCACGGCCCTTGAATTTCTCCTCGGCCAGCCTGAGGTTATTCACCACCTGGTAGGAAGGAACGACGACCTCTTCGCCGCGATCGAGACGGTCGGAGACATCGTGTACCATGTCCGGCCGCTTGGTTGCGGTATAGTCCATCGCCTTGAGCATCCTGCGGGCCACGTACTTGTTGAGCTTGAGCACACCAAATGCGTAGTCCTCGAAGTTCTCGCAATCGGGCGTAGCGTAGCGCCAGAGCTCTTCATCCCGGATCTTCCGCAGGTTGATCGCGACTCGCAGCCAGCTGGCCTTCATAGCCTTGACCGCTCGAGCCGTATCGGCAAGAAGCCCCCTCGCAGCGGGTTCACTCACCTGCTCCCGCTCTGCACTGGCAGCACCACTCATAACCATATTTCCTCACCAACACCACGAATTCACGGCCCGAAGGGGCCTCGTTTATCAGGACCAGAGCGCATCGTGACCCAGCAGGACCCGAAGGTCAAGAGGCTGTGAGAGGAGAAATACCGGCGAACGGAAAGCCCCGGCCTACTTGAAGATCAATGGAAGAGCCCGGATGGATCGCGCATCAAGAATGACGACGCGCTCAGAGTCGAAGCTGCCCTTGGAGGCGTCACTTCTGCTCTTGGTCTTCGGGCGCGTATCTGTAGATCCTCCCAGCACATGAATGTACCTGGCCTTCTTGAGATATTTCTGCTCGACCTTGGTGCGAACGATGATCGGCGCCCTGCGATCGATGGTGACCCGATAGGTATTACCCTTATAGCTGACCGAAAGTCCGGAATTGCTCGATTCAACAGTCGCATCGAGCCACTTCAGCTCCTTGTCTTTCTTGTCCTCGTAGCTCTCGTTGACCTCGACACCATCACCGAGAATCACGAGCTGGGCATTCTGAATCTGCCGATCAGTTCCTGACCTGCCCTGCCCGACATTGCCCCCTCCTCCACCGGGGGGACCTCCGCGAACCTCCTGCTCGACGGCACGAGCGAACATGCGGATCTTCGAGCCCTTCTTGAGATCCTGGATCCTCACAACGCGATCATAATAAAGAGTCGTCTTTGCGGAGATCTGGACAAAGGCCTTGGCGGATTTTTTTCTGCCGCGCTCATCCTTGAAGAAATAAGAGAAATCGTAGAACGATTCCGAACCGGAAACCGCCTTACCTAGCTTGCCCCACCCGTCAAGCGCCTCCTCTGCAGCTTTCTGGGCAAAGGCGCTCGAGACGCAGGTGAAAATAAACAGCGCTGTCAGGACCGTAGAGACGAGACCTGTGGTGGAAACGCGAGGGGAGCTCTTCATTGAATGAACCTCGTAAATCTTCAACAACCGACTGGAGAAGGCTTCAGACTCTCAATTTCTCAATACCTGAGAGTAGTCCCGCCAGGCCGACAAGTCAATCGAGATGAGGGCGCGCTGTTAGAGTCCAGGTTCCGAAAAAACCACCGCGGAAACTGGTCAGGGACAGACTGGCTCCGCCTCGCAATCAAGCTCATCATCCGTCGAGTCGACCCCGCATTCAAGGAAGGGAGCGGGAAGAGCCTCGCCGCCGCGGAAGAGATAGCCGAGCGAGGTCACGGCATCGGTAATGTTCAGGTCGCCGCTATCGTCCGCATCTCCGGCATCCAGGCAGCCTGGAAGTTCGCCTTCGGCGAAGAGGAAAACCAACAGGTTGATAGAATCTGTGATGCTCAGGCTCCCATCGAGGTCTACATCTCCGCGCTGGAAAAGAATGGGGAGCGGCTCGGTGAAACGTTCGAGCGAATAGGATGCCACCCCGGAACGGCCGATCTCTTCGAAGTTGGCATCAAGGTACCTTCCCAGCGGCTCCTGGAGAACAGTGCCCTCGCTGTTGAGCTGCGGCGCTACAAGTTCCATTACCGACACGGGACGGTCCAGGCCTGCCGCCTGCAGCGGAGGATCAAGAACAACCCAGTGCCTGACAAAGGTATTGTGGCGGGAAGCGGAATAGACCAGCTTCCAATACGAGGTGACTCGCCTGCGCTGGCCGCGAATGCGCACGTCAGCGCTCCGCAGCCGGATGGGACCGAACTCATCGTTCTCATCCGGGGGAAGATAATTCTCGAGGATCGAGATGGTCGTGCCATCCTCCAACTCGGAGCTGACCTCCCAGAGATCAAGGCTGTCGTAGCGGCAGGAAGAATAGTCTATGAACAGCCTCACATCGGAATCGGCAACGGAGGTGATCTCGCCCTGCAGGGTCATGGTGTCCTCAACGTAAAGCTCGTTGAAGACCAGGACCTCTCGCACAGCGTCCTCGCCACGCGCCGTGAAGGGCTCCAGCAGGAAGAGACGCAGCTTGAGACGCAACTCATCATCGATAGCGAAGACCTGGTCAAAGATGAAGCGGTGACGCGTCGTCCCGTTCCTGTCCTCGAGCCGGCTGGCTCGCAACATGCCGGGGCCGACGGGCTGCAGCCTCGCGCCGGCGGGGCCGAAGCGAACCTCCTCGATAAGCTCCAGCGGCGTGATCAGGGATGAACTGGGCAGGACATGCTCACCCTGGCGAAGGCGCACCTTGCTCTTCAGATCGAGAACCTGCTCTGCTCCCCGCTGGATGCTGGAATTTCCAAAGCCAACGCAGGCCGATGTGTTGGCTGCAATCTGCAGTCGGAAAGAAGGCGTGGGCGGCTGCTGCGCGTTGCGCAGGAAGGGCCGCACCTGCTTGACGGCGAGCTCACCGTTAGACTCAACCTTGTACTCTATATCGTAGACAACCTCCGAGGCATCATGGCCATCGAGATCAATCGGCAACTCACTCTCGATATGCCAGATGATGTTGCCCAACTCCCGGAGCTCCGCATCGCTGAGAACATTCTCTCCCTGCGGCAGCAGAGAGGAACTGCTGGAGCGGGTGATCTCGAGCACCTGCCCCTGGTCAACGACGAGGAGGTCCTGGGCCGCGAGCACTCCCGGCTCGGGGCTCACAACACTCGAATCACCAACCTGCGAGGTGACGAGGTAGCGGTCGTCGAGAGGATTCGATGGATTCCCGGTAAAGATGACTCCATTGGCGCGCTCGTCGGCGTAGGCGCGGCTCACGAGTATACCCATGGCCACCTCCTGCTGCGGGATCCCGAAAAACTCTCGCTCCTCAAAGGCTCTGAAATTCCACACACTCTGCCAGACCTTTCGAAGGGCGCGCGCCACACCGCGTTCGCTGGCATTCTCCGAGTCGCAACGCGAGGGGCCCGAGTTGTCATCATCGAGGTCATCCGCGGCGCAGGCCGAGGTCGAATCGTAAAGTCCGGCTCCGTTGAACTCGAGAGCGTCCTCGACATTCGAAGATGATCTGAAGCGCACCCTGCTGGTGGTCTCGCCAAAGACCTCACCGATTCGATTGGCTATCTCGGTCACCAGCTCCGAGTCGACAGTCGAATTGTCGTCCATGTGGTCACGCAGACGCTCGAGCATTTCGAATCGGTACTCTGAATCACTCCTGAACCTGTCGGTCCCGAGGAGCTCCTCGATGTATTCCTCGTAGGTAACGATCTGGAGCGGCTCGACAGCCGAGAAGAGCCTGTTGCTGCGCACGAACTCCAGGTAGTAGCGGGTGGGCACCACGAAGCCGACCTCGCTGTATTCGGAGAACTCACCTGTCATGATGCTCTGGAGACGGGCCATGTTGACTCCTTTACCTCCGTAGCGGCCGACCAGGGTGGCCGCTTCGGAAGCCAGGTCGAGCTCGGCCAGGCTCGTCAGCCCGCCGAATGTCTCGTCCGGCTGAGGCGGATTTCCAAGATTGATCTGGTTGGCGGCCCAGAACTTCTCGGCCTCCTGGAAGCTTGCGGGGCGAATCTCGTATTCGCTGCCGGAGACCTCCAGGCGAACCAGGGTCCCATCGAGCGGGGTAAACGCGGAGACCGCGCCTTCGACAAAGGCGTTGGGCGAACCCCGCCGCGCGGTTCGAATCGCAAGGTGACTCAGGGGACCCTGGAGCATACCCGTAATCACGCCCGCGACCACGCCCTCGATGTCCCGGGGAGCGTGCGGAAGAATGAGTATGTCACGGAAGCTCAGACCTCCATTGTCGTTGGCCGCCTCGAAGGCCTCCTCGGTAAGAATCCTGACCGTTCCATAGCCGACAGCCTCAGTGTAGGACTCGTAGTTTCCGGAGGAGCCCGCCACATCGAGATAGACCGGGAAGCCCGGATCCTCCCACTCCACCGCCGCCTCACGGGCGGGTATGGTATCCGGGACATAGGCGAGGAGCTCGAGGCCGAAGGATGAGCGAAGGGTATTGTAGATGCCCCGAACCTCATCGAGAGTCAGCATCTGGGATGCGCTCTGGCTGATATCGGTGAACACGCTGAAGCCGTAGACCGTTCCGGTGGGCGCGGCAATCCTCGTCACCGAGCCGATGTAATACTGCCGGGTCTCCCGAAGGCCTACCAGGCGATTGTATTCAACCGGGCCGAGCACAGGAAAACGATCGGGAAAGACCGCGGTCAGGAAATCCTGGTGCAGGTCGAAGAGCCTGCCGTTCTGAAACAGCGGAGGAAGCCGCGACGCGTCCCCGGGATCTGATGGAATAACGAATTTC
The DNA here is from genome assembly GCA_913042995.1 of uncultured bacterium. Lineage (GTDB taxonomy): Bacteria > Planctomycetota > UBA8108 > UBA8108 > UBA8108 > UBA8108. The sequence goes on from CAJWMA010000272.1 coordinate 4,710, forward strand.
AGATCGCGCCCCCTGCGAGAGGGAGTCGACATGTCGTAATAGTCAAGCTCGGTACAGATCACCTCGCGATGCGTATCCCGGCTCTCCACCGGAGCCTGGTTCCTGAAAACCGTCAGGGTTCTCCCATCGTGATCGGCGGCGACAAAGTCAACATCTCCATCGAGATCGAGATCTCCGGCCTGGACAAACCTCGGAGCGTTGCCGGCATTGTAGGTGACGGCGGGGTTGAAGGTTCCATCACCTCGATTGATCAGAGCCGAGACGCTGTCAGCGGACTGGTTTGCAGTCAGGATGTCGGGTACACCATCGATATTGAGATCAAAAACGACCATCGAATAAGGACCCTGGGCCGAATCGAAATTCACCCCGGCCTCGAAGGTGCCGTCACCGCGGTTGTAGAAGATACCAACCGAGCGGT
>CAJWMA010000273.1 GCA_913042995.1 uncultured bacterium
GGGGACGTAACTCCGGTAATTGCGACTCGGGTTACAGCTGCGCCTATTCGAACAATATCTCCTGGACCAGCGAGACCACTCCCAATTCGAAGGAGGTGGACCCGCGCCGGGCGTTCGATCGTCTCTTCGGTAACGGGAAGCAGCGCGAGGAAGCCGAGAACAAGGCTCGCCGACTGAGTCGAAGGCTCAGCATCCTGGACTTTGTTCTCGATGATGCCCGCCGGCTGAATTCGAGGCTTGGCAGCCATGACCGCGGCAAGCTGGATGAGTATTTCTCCGGTGTCAGGGATCTCGAGAATCGCCTGGCCAAGGTCCACAGCTCCAGCTCGGCGACGGATGTCGAGGCGCCCGCGGGCCTTCCGGATGCTTCCGGCCGCAGGATGGCCTTCAAGCAGCACGTCAACCTGATGACGGACCTGATGGTGCTCGCTTTCCAGGCGGACGTTACCCGCGTCTCATCCCTGATGTTCGCGCGCGCCGGCAGCAACAGGAGCTACCGTGAGGTCTCTGTTCCCGATGGCCATCACGGCCTTTCTCATCACCAGAGCAGAGAGTCCAATCTCGAAAAGATTCGCAGGATCGACCGTTTCCACGTCGAGCAGTTCGCCTATTTTGTCGAGAGGCTGAAGTCGGTGAGGGAGGGAGATGGCACTCTCCTTGACAACTGCATGATTCTTTACGGCAGCGGTATCAGCGATGGAAACCGCCACAACAATGAGAACCTTCCCCTTGTCCTGGCCGGCCGGGGAGGCGGCTCCATCGATACCGGTCGCCATATCATCTACGACAGGGAGACTCCGGCGTGCAACCTGTTCGTCTCGATGCTCGACCGCGTCGGCGCATCGGTAGATTCCTTCGGCGACTCCACCGGCCCGCTGCGTTACCTCAGCACCTGAATCGGCCATTCCGGGAGAGCCGACAGCTCGGTTTTACTTCAATGGTGATTTCTCGAGATATGGCGATGGCCGGGCAGAGAATTGCCCTTCTCCTTGTCTTCCTGACGGTCTCCCTGGAGGCCTCGGCGCAGGAAAGGGAGGCCAACCCGGCCCAGCTGGCTGAGAAACTCGCCAGCTCGAGCAAGGAAACCAGGCGCCAGGCGGCTTTTGAGCTGGCTCGACTCGGCAAGAAAGCCGAGCCGGCCCTCGCGGCGCTGGTCAAGGCGCTCGCTGACCGCGACCCACAGGTCCTCTTCCAGGTGGCCCGGGCCCTGGCCGGTCTCGGCCCGGCGGCCGAGGCCGCGGTGCCGGGACTCATCAAGAACCTGCGCTCCCGCGACCGGCAGGTAAGCTATCGTTCCGCCTACGCCCTTGGGCAGATTGGCAAGGCGGCGGCCCCGGAGCTCATCAAGCTGCTTGCCTCGAGCTCTTCCGGTGATCGCGCCGCGGCGGCCCGGTCCCTGTCCTGGATCAGGCCACCTCCTTCAGCCGCGGTCGGCCCGCTCATCAAGGCGCTCAGCGACTCGGAGAAGACCGTCAGTCGCAACGCCAGCGAAGCCCTCGGCAGCTATGGCAAGGCCGCGGCGCCAGCCCTGGCGCAGGCGCTTGGCGGCGCGAAGCCCGCGACCCGCAGGGGGGCGGCTCGCGCTCTCAGCCTGATGGGGCCGGGGGCCGGGCCAGCCGAGGCGGCGCTCACCGGGGCGCTCGCTGATGACGACGCGGCCGTTCGCAGCGCCGCAGTTTCCGCGCTCAGCAAGCTTGGCCTTCCAGCCGGAAAGCTCGTCCCTTTGCTGATGTCCCGCCTCGAGGACCCTGAGGCGCCTGTTCGCAGCGCGGCGGTCCAGGCGCTCTCGAGGCAGCGGCCCTCGGACGTGGCCCGCGAGCTGGCCTCTCTCCTGGATGGGGCTGAGGAGGATACGGTCCAGGCCGTAGCGCTCGTAGCGGAACGCCTTGGTAGCCGCGCCCGGGCGGTGTTGCCGGGGTTGGTCGCCGCGGCGGCACGTATCGACGAGCTTCGACCGGACACCTCCCTGGCTCGCGCCATGAGTGTCTTTGGTGACGAGGCGGCCGCGGTCCTGCTGAAAGAATTATCCCAGGAGGGGATCTCCACTGAGAAAGCCGAGCGGCTCGTCCTCGCCCTGGGCTTTACCGCCGGGTCGTCCGTTGGTCGCCTGCGCGCCGCCCTTGACAAGGGCTCCACCCTGGAGCGCCTTGGCGCAGCGAAGGCCCTGGGGGAGGCCGCCGAAGCCGGAAAAGAGGCGCTGCCGGAGCTGCTTGCGGGCCTCGAGGATGATGAGGCGCGCGTTCGCGCCGCCTGTATCGGCACCCTGGCCGCCCTCGGTTTTCCTGTAAAGGAGTACGCTGGCGCCCTCCTCGAGCTCATCGAGGACCCGGATGAAAAGGTCAGGGCGGCGGCTGTTTCAGCCGCTGGTGAGCTGGATAGCGACCAGCAGGTGAAGCTGTTGCCGATTCTGGAGAGGTCCCTGGCTGACAGCTCGGTCGAGATTCGTCGCGCCGCGGCGGCCTCTCTCGGTTCCGCAGGGCCGGCCCTGGCGAAGGCGGCCCCGGCTTTGCTGGCCGCGCTGAAAGATTCCGACCCGGGGGTCCGCGCCCTCGCGGCCCGCGCCCTGGGGGCCCTGGGTGGCGATGGTGCCGGGCTGGTTCGAGAGCTGCCTGTTCTTCTCAAGGACAAGGACCAGGCGGTGCGCCGCGCTTCTGTTGAGGCCCTGGTCGGTTTTTCCAGGGGAACCGATGGGGCCATGGGGCCCCTGCGCGCCCTGGCATCCTCCCCGAAAGAGGATGAGGCGCTCCGGGTAGCCGCGATTGGCGCGCTCATGAAGACCGGGGACAAGGCGACTGAGGCCCAGGACCTGCTCTTGTCCCTGTTCGCGAAGGGCCCGGTGAAGGTTCGCATAGCGAGCGCCAGGGCTCTCGTTGTCTGTCGCCGGGACACCGGGAAGGTTGTCGCGGCTCTCGCGGCTGGCATTGGTGAAAAGAACGCCGATGTTCGCCGGGCCGCGGTCGAGGCTGCCGGAGAGCTCGGCTCAGAGGCCGAGGGCGCGGCGCCGGCGCTCTTTGAGCTCCTTGGGGACGAATACACCCGGGCCATGGGTTTCGAAGCCCTGAAGAAGATTCAGCCGCGAGATGTCTCCCTCCTGCGAAAAGCGCTGCGTCACGAGGACCGCTATGTCAGGGGCTTCGCCTGCTCCTGCCTGGGGAAGCTTGGCGCGGGGGCGAAGGATGCTCTCGAGGATCTCAGGCAGGCCGCCCGCACCCGGAGCCGGACGCTGCGGGATCTTGTCAGGAAGACCATCAAGCTCATCGAAGATGATCTTGATCGGAAGGGTTGAACCACGCCTTCCGTTCGCTTTTTGACTTCTCCGGCAAAAGGACTTTATGGCTTTCAGTCCAAGCGAGTAAGATGTTTTCGATATGCCGTGAAGCGATGTTCACAGCGGCATAGCCTTGTCGAGGTACGCCAACATGTTGCACAAGATCATTCTATTCCTGGGAGCGGCGTTCTTGTCCGCTTCCGGTCTGCGCGCAGAAGAGTCCTCTGCGGGGCTGCCCCCTGCGGTGGATCGCAAGGTGAGCTACGAGGCGGATGTGCAGCCTCTCCTGGAGCGGGCCTGCTATCGCTGCCACAAGGGGGTCAAACACAAGGGCGACCTCCGGCTTGATCGGAAATCAGCCGCGTTGCGAGGCGGCGAGTCCGGCAAGGTTCTATTGTCCGGCAAGAGCGCGGAGAGCGTGTTGATTCATCTTGTGGCGGCGAAGGACCCGAAGAAGGTCATGCCCCCGGGCCGAAGTAAACGTCTCACCGCCGCCGAGGTGGGGGTGCTGAGGGCCTGGATCGACCAGGGGCTTGACTGGCCCGAGGAGCTGGCGGGCGAGGACGCCGCCAGCAAAACCCATTGGGCCTTCAGGGCGCCGAAGCCGGTCAAGCCGACGCCGGCCTCCGACCCCGGCTGGGCGCGTACGCCGATCGATCATTTCGTTCTTCGGCGTCTCGACCGGGAGGGCCTGAAGCCCGCCCCCGAGGCGGACCGCCATACACTCATTCGCAGGTTGTCGCTTGATCTCACCGGCCTGCCCCCGACTCCAGCCGAGGTAGACCGTTTTGTAAAAGACAAGAGCGACAGGGCCTACGAGGCCCTGGTTGATCGCCTCCTGGCTTCAAAAGGCTACGGAGAGCGCTGGGCTCGCGTCTGGCTCGACCTGGCACGCTACGCCGACTCCGCCGGCTACGCGCAGGACCCCGAGAGAACCATCTGGGCTTACCGGGACTGGGTGATCGGGGCCATCAATGACAACATGCCCTTTGACCAGTTCACGATTGAGCAGCTCGCCGGCGACATGCTGCCGAACGCGTCGGAATCGCAGAAGGTCGCCACGGGCTTCCATCGCAACACGATGACCAACTCCGAGGGCGGCACCGATGACGAGGAGTTCCGGGTGGCGGCGGTTGTTGACCGCGTGAACACCACGATGCAGGTCTGGATGGGGATGACCTTCGGTTGCGCCCAATGCCACAGCCACAAGTACGATCCCATTTCGCAGGAAGAGTATTACAGGTTCTTCGCGGTCTGGAACCAGAGCGATGACGCCGACCGGGGCAATGAGAGTCCGACCCTCAAGGTGACTTCGGAGGCCCAGAAGCTCCAGCGGGCCGGGTATGAAAAGGAGATCGAGGCGCTTGAGAAGAAGCGTGTAGAGGAGGCCGCCGCGGGGGTGACGATCAAGCTCGACGAGGGTCCGATCCAGGCGCGCTTCGTTCGGGTCGAAATCCCCGGCCGCAAGGCCTTCCTCTCCCTGGCCGAGGTGCAGGTTTTCAGCGGCGGTGGGAATGTCGCCGTCAAGGGAAAGGCGACCCAGTCGAGCACCGGCTTCAACGGCCCACCCGCCCTGGCGATCGACGGAAATACCGACGGCGACTACCATGTCGCGAAGTCGACGACCCATACGCAAGAGGACCAGGGGCCGTGGTGGGAGGTGGACCTCGGATCGGCCAGCCGCATTGACAAGGTCGTCATCTGGAATCGTACCGATAGCGACCTTGGCTATCGACTCGCCGGCCTCCGGGTGGCTCTGCTGGATGCGGGTCGCAAGCCGGTGTTTGTCCAACGCCAGGCCGCCGCCCCTATGCCCAGCAGCGGGCTTGCCGTGCCAGAGAG
>CAJWMA010000274.1 GCA_913042995.1 uncultured bacterium
TTTGAGATCTTCGCGCGGGCCGGAGGAGGGCGCTCGCTGCCGGAGGGAGGGGGACGGGCCTTCAACCCGGTTGACCTGGAGGTGGGGCCGGACGAGGCCCTCTGGGTCACCAGCTGGGGACGAGAGTACGGCGCGAAGATGGTTGATGGAGAGATGAGAAACGAGGGCCGGATCTACCGTTTCTGGCCGAAGGGGGTCAGGCCAAAGTACGGCCAGCCCGCCGCCAGGCGTTCGAAACCAGCGGCCGGGTGGAATTTCAAGGAGCTCACTGAAGATCTCGGAAGCCACCTTCCCTCCTGGCGGGTCAACGCGCAGCAGGAGCTTCTTCGCCGCGGAAAAAAAGTCCAGGCGAAGCTGCGGGGCCTGCTGGCGGGGGGGAAGCTGTCGCGCGCGCTCGAGACCTGGGCGGTGTGGACACTTGGCCGACTGGACCCGGAGGGGACCTGGGTAGACGGTAATCTCAACCGCCGCATCCAGTCCCTGCGGGTGCAGGCTCTTGCCGCGAAGTTACTTCCGCAGACCCGGGTGGCTCTCAAAGACCCCGAGCCGCGTCTTCGTCTCGAGGCGGTGCTGGCCATTCGCCAGGCAGGGCAGGTTGCCGACTGTCGAACTGAGCTGCTCGAACTGGCTGCGGGCGAACGGGACCGGCTGGTCTACTACGCGGTGTGGGGAGCGTTGAGGGTCGGACTGCCTGTGGAAGAACGCAAGGGCCTGCTGGGGCATGCAAGCGCCGGGGTGCGCCGTGCTGTCCTTCTCGGTCTGCTGGAGGATGACCTGCTTCCTGCCGGGCGTCTCAAGGCTTTGGCGAGTGACAGTGACGTCCCGACGGCGAAGCTTGCCAGCCGGCGCCTTGGCGGGAAGGCGAGCTACCAGCAGCGCGGCCGGCCGCTACGTGCATCGGTCGCTGCCAGGCCTGCACTCCCACCGGCAGCAGTGCCGCTGACGCAGCTCAAGGCGGCCAGCCCGAACAGCTATCGTCTCGCGATCCTCGCTGAAGGCGTCAACGCCTATTCCGATCGCCAGTACCGAGTCACCCATGTTCCCGATGAGCTCAAAGGAGAGACCTTTATCCAGACGGCCTGCAGCGATGCGGAACTCACAGGAGGTACGGTCCTGAGCTTCAACCTGCTCTACCCCTCGACGGTCTTTCTCGCCGACGATGCCAGGGGGGAGCTCCCTCCCGCCTGGGTTCGCAAGGGCTGGAAGCCGCTCGACCTGGTTCTCCACACCACCGATGCCGAACGCATGAAGATCTACCAGCGTGAATACCCTGCCGGACGGGTCGAGCTCGGAGCCAACAGCGACGAGGTGAAGGCGAGCAAGGGGAACTACCTCGTTATTATTCGCCCGCGGCTGATTCAAAAGCGTGCGCGCCCGACGGTGGCAGGGGACGTGCTGCCCCTGCTGTCATCTGGTAATGTTCGGCGAGGACGGGACCTCTTCCTGGGCCGCCATGGGGCGACCTGCTCGACCTGCCATCGGCTGGAGGGCATCGGCAATGTGTTCGCTCCGGATCTTTCCGATGCAGGCTCCAGGATCAAGCCCGAGCTGCTGGTGCGGTCGATCCTCGAGCCCAGCGCGGCGATCACCGAGGGCTTTGCCATGCAGGCCATCACGAAGAGATCCGGCCAGGTTCTCTCAGGTATCGTGATCGGGGAGACCGGGTTGGCAGTCAAGCTGGCGATCCCGGGTGGGACCGTCGCCGAGATCGGCAAGGAGCAGATCCTGGCCCGCAGGAGGCTGGAGCTCTCCGCCATGCCGGTCCTCTCCGATGTCCTTGCCCCGCAGCAGGTCGCTGACCTGGTCGCCTATCTCGGCTCGAAGCAGAAGGGCTTCTCGTTCAGGAAGGAAAAGGACCGTCTTGAGCTGCGGCTCGACGGACGCAGGATCACCGACTATCTCCTCGAGCACCCGCAGCTGACCCGGCGCGGCTTCATCAACGTCAGGACCCCGGGCGGCATCCAGGTGACGCGCCTCTTTCCACCCGCGGGGGATGACAAGGACCATGCCCTCATGCACCCGGGACTCTGGATGGGCTTCGGCCACCTCGACGGACAGGACTACTGGCGGCTCAAGGCTCGCGTTGAGCACGATGAGTTTCTCAAGGGTCCCACCGCGATGGCCGAGGAGGCGAGCTTTACGGTGCGCAATCGCTACCTTACCGAGGACGGCCAGGGTGAGAGCTGCAGGGAGATCGCCCGCTACCGTTTCCTGCGCAGTGAAGAGGGTATTGTTCTCCTGTGGGACTCGGAGTTTCGAAACGATGAGCGCGACTTTTACTTCGGCGACCAGGAGGAGAGCGGGCTGGGTGTCCGTGTCGCCTCGGCCATTCGCGTCAAGGGAGGCAATGGGCTGATCATCAACGATGCCGGCGGGGAAAACGGCGCTGGCACCTGGGGCCGGCAGATGAAGTGGATCGACTACTCGGGCCTCATCGATGACCGCCGGGTGGGCATTCTCGTCGTCCCCTCCCCGCGAAATCCGCGGCCTTCCTGGGCCCACAGCCGGGACTATGGAGTTGTCGTCATCAATCCCTTCCCGAAGCAGCCGAAGGAGCGTCGCGAGCCCTATGTCCGCACCCGGGTGAAGAAGGGAGAGTCCTTCCGCCTGCGCTACGCTGTTCTGATCCACGACAACGCGAAGGGAATCGACCGAGCCGACGCCGCGGCCGGGCTGCTGAAGCTGCTGGGCGACTAGTCGTCTATTTCTTCAGCAGGCCGCTCATCGCATCGGCCAGGGCATCTCCGAAGCGGACGAAGAACTTGCCGCTGCCCATGTAGTGGTAGGGGCGGTCGCTGCCGATGAGCGAGAACTCGTGCAGGTGCTCGAACCACCCCTTCTTGTAGAGCTCGTAGGCGTCGAGGGCGTAGTAGAGGTAGCTGTCGACCGAGGTTACGGTGCCCTTGAACTCGGGTGCCTTCGCCGCCTCGCGCTGGGCGACGGAGACCGCGTTCTCGGCGACCTTCTCCTTGGTGATGCTCGTTCCCATGACGCCGATCACAAAGGGCATCTTCGGGGTCTTGTACTCTTTGCGCACGTCCTTGATGAAGTGGATCATGTTGCCCTTGTAGTTGTTGCGAAAGGCGTCTGAGAACTGGTCGTTGAAGCCCTGGAACCAGACAAAGCCCGCCATCTCGTGGCCGACCTTGGCGTCGTACTCCGGATGGTGCTTACCGAGGTCCTTGAGGACGGCGTGGACGGCCTCGTTCATCATCCGGTAGTTGAGCCCGGCGTTCTTGCTGATCTGCTCGGCCTTGTCGCTCTTCTTCTGCTTCTCGTCGAGCTCGTAGACTCCGGCCGAGGGCGGGCGGAAGTCGTAGTTGATCGATTTGCCGCCCCAGGAGGTCTTGATGATCAGGATCGGGGCGTCGAGCTTCTTCTCGAGCGAGAGTCCGAAGCCGAGCTCGGGTCCGATGCGGTCCTTGCTGGCGCCGTAGCCGACCGTGAGCGCTCCGGAGCGCCGATGACCATCGGCGATCGAGGTGATGTAGACGCGTTTTGAGACCTTGAAGGAGTCGAGGATCTTCTTCGTCAGGGTGTCGTGCCGGGCCTTCAGCTTAGCCGCCTCGTCCTTGGCTGCCGCGATCTTTTCCTCACCGGTGATTTTCTTTTCGTTCAGCTGGGTCTGGATCTTGCCCCCGTCGAGACGGGCGCCTACCTGGGCATACGCATCGCCGACGGCCAGAGCGTCCTTTTTGAAGACCAGGTCCCGAACCCTTCCGATGCCTTCCTCCTCCGCCGTCAGCAGCGCCGGCAGCGTGATGTAGTGGGCGTGGCCGACCATGTTCGACTGCCCTGCGAGGATGAAGACCTGCAGCTTTTTCGATGCGGGCTCGGTGGCCTGCGACATGGAGGCTGTGAGGAGCAGGATGAGTACAGCGACGATCCAGGGTGACGCGATTTTTCTAAACATTGCTTACTCCAATTGTTGATTCGACCCGGTTGTTAAGAGGCCTGATGATGCCTCGAATAGCTGCAGGCTTCAAGCCTCCGCTTCGAAGGCCGGTCGCTCCCGGTTGGCGATGAGGTGGCGCCCCTTGCTACAATGACGCGGTTGTCTGGAAGCTACCTGTGAGTCATATCCTTTACGGAGATGATTCGGGAACGATAAAAAGGAAACTCATCCATGAAGTTGAAGCTGTTCTTCGCCGCACTGGTTATCGCTTTGCCCACCGTTTCGGTGCGGGCGGAGAGTGCCGGAAAGCGCCGTCCCAACATCGTCTTTATCCTCGCCGATGACCTCGGCTGGCGCGATCTCAGCAACGAGGGCTCGACCTTCTACGAGAGTCCGCATCTCGACCGGCTTGCCCGTGAGGGCATGAAGTTCACCCGCGGCTACGCCACCTGCCAGGTGTGCAGCCCCTCGCGCGCCAGCATCCTCACCGGCAAGTACCCGCCGAACCACGGTATCACGACCTGGATCGGTGAGCGCTCCGGTGCCTCCTGGCGCGGCACCCGCCGCCAGGACAGCCACCTTCCGGCGGCCTATGAGCGCAACCTGCGCGCGTCCGAGCACACCCTCGCCGAGGTCCTGCGCGAGGCGGGCTACAAGACCTTCTTCGCCGGCAAGTGGCACCTCGGCAGCAAGGGCTCGTGGCCGACCGACCACGGATTCGACATCAACAAGGGCGGCTGGGATGTCGGCAGCCCCCGCGGCGGCTTCTTCTCGCCCTGGCAGAATCCGAACCTCGAGTCGGGGCCGCCGGGCGAGTCGCTCACCCTGCGCCTCGGGCGCGAGACGGCCGCCTTCATCGAGGCCAACAAGGACAAGCCCTTCCTCGCCTACCTGTCGTTCTACACCGTCCACGCTCCGATCCAGACCACCCCGAAGCTGTGGAAGAAGTACCGCGAAAAGGCGGCGGCCGCCGGGCTGGCGAAGGAGCGCTTCATCTTTGACCGCCGCCTGTGCGTGCGGCAGGTGCAGGACTGCCCGATCTATGCCGGCATGATCGAGGCGATGGACGACGCGGTCGGGATCGTGCTCAAGAAGCTCGATGATCTCGGCCTCGCCGACAACACCATCGTCTGCTTCACCTCCGACAACGGTGGAGTTTCATCCGGCGATGCCTACC
>CAJWMA010000275.1 GCA_913042995.1 uncultured bacterium
GTTCAGTGACTATCTCAACTATCGTTTTATCGAGCAGGGCGAGAAGTTCATCCTGATCTCTCCGGATGATGGCGGCGTTCGCATGCGCGAGGAGCTCTTCAAGAACATGAGCCCTGAGTGGGTGGCCGGCCAGGCCGCTGTCCACCAGCTGCGGGTGAGAGGTTCGGTTGACGAGAAGCAGGTTCTGGACTTCGTGGGAGAGGTCGATGGAACCGTCGGTGTGATCCTCGATGACATGATGCGTTCGGGCTCGACCATGTTCCAGGCGGCCAAGGCGGCCAAGGAGAAGGGCGCCAAGAAGGTCATCGGGCTGGTGACGCACTTCTACGGTTTCGACAGCGATACGGGCGGTCGCTTCGATGAGCGGCTTGCGGACTCGGCTCTCGACGAGTTGATCTGTACTAACAGCCGCGGTGGTTTAGAGGAGCGTCTGGCTGAAAGCGCGATTCTCCGTGAGCGCCTGACAGTCCTGGACGTGGCTCCTTATCTTTCCAAGGCGCTGATTAATTTCCAGACCGGCGGTACGGTCAAGGACATGATCGCCGGCGTTGGCGAGCTGAAGGATCTCTACCGCGTGATTCATCTCGCCGGCTCCGGGCTGGGCGGCGAAGAATCCTGAGCCGCTCCCGCGCGGGAGTGTCTCAGCTCGGGTCGTAGGCCAGGTTCTGGGCCAGCCATCTCTCGACCTCGGAGGGGGCTACGCCCTTTCTCTCCGCATAGTCAAGCACCTGGTCCCTGTCGATCCTTCCAACGGCGAAATACCTGCTCTCGGGATGTCCCAGGTAGAGTCCGCTGACCGCCGCTGCGGGGTACATGGCGTAGCTCTCGGTGAGCTCGATGCCGGTGTTCTCCCTGACCTTGAGGAGATCCCAGATCGTCGGTTTCTCGGTGTGGTCCGGGCAGGCCGGGTAGCCCGGGGCGGGCCTTATTCCGCGGTAGCGCTCGGCGATCAGGTCCTCGTAGCCCAGCTCCTCGTCGGCGCCGTAGCCCAGGTTGTTCCGCGCCTTGCGATGCAGGAGCTCGGCGAAGGCCTCTGCCAGCCGGTCCGCCAGAGCCTTGGCCATGATGGAGTTGTAGTCGTCGTTGTCGGCTTCGAACCGGGCGCAGATCTCATCGAGGCCGAAGCCTGTCGACAGCGCGAAGGCCCCGATATGGTCCACCTTGCCGCTTGAGTCGGGAGCGACAAAATCGGCGAGGCAATACTGAGGTTTGCTCCTGTCGCGCTGGTGCTGCTGACGGAGGAAATGCAGGGTGGCGAGGCTCTCTCTCTTCCCGGCATCGGCGTAGAGCTGGACGTCATCTCCGTCGGAGTTGGCCGCGAAGAAGCCGGTGACGGCTCGGGCTTCGAGGAGCTTCTCCGAGACGATGGTTTCCAGCAGGCCGAGGGCGTCGTTGTGCAGCTTGCGGGCCTGTTCACCGACGATCGGATCCTCAAGTACCTTCGGGAATTGTCCCGAGAGTTCCCAGGCCGCGAAGAACGGCGACCAGTCGATGTAGGGAACAAGATCCTCCAAGGGGAAGCTCTCCAGGATCTCGAGGCCGGTTTTCGATGGCGTCGAGAGCTCCCTGGAAGCCCAGTCGCCCTGGAAGCCCAGCCTCCGAGCCTCGGCGATGTCGAGGATCGAGGCGGGCTTCGACTGAGCGTTCTCGTATTGCTTGCGCGCCTTGTCCTGCGCCTCCAGGTTTTCCGCGATGAAGGCGCTCCTGTTCCTGCCATCGGGACGCAGGGTGGAGCAGACCCCGACGGCTCTTGATGCGTCCAGCACATGGACCACGGGGTGCGAATACAGGGGCGCGATCTTGATGGCTGTATGAGCTCTGCTTGTTGTCGCCCCGCCGATCAGCAGGGGAGTCGAGAAGCCGGCCTGCTCCAGTTCTGAGGCCACCACAGCCATCTCGTCGAGTGAGGGAGTGATGAGGCCGCTCAATCCGATCAGGTCCGCGTTGAGCTCTCGCGCTGTCTCAAGAATCTTTTCACAAGGCGTCATGACGCCCAGGTCGACGACGTCCCAGTTGTTGCAGCCCAGGACGACCCCCACAATGTTCTTGCCGATATCATGGACGTCGCCTCGTACCGTTGCCATCACGATGCGGCCCTCGGCGCTTCTTCCCGCGCTCTTCTCTTCTTCCATGAAGGGCTCGAGCCAGGCCACGGCCTTTTTCATGACCCTGGCGCTCTTGACGACCTGCGGGAGGAACATCTTCCCCTCTCCGAAGAGGTCACCGACGATCTTCATGCCGTCCATCAGCGGCCCCTCGATGACCTCCAGGGGCCGGTCGAAGAGCAGGCGCGCCTCCTCCGTGTCGCTCTCGATGAAGTCGGTGATGCCGTTGACCAGGGAGTGGCTCAGCCGTTCGGCGACATCCTGCTCACGCCAGGCGAGTCGGCCGTTGTCGCTTTCTCTTTTTCGCCCGGGGTCTTCCAGCCCGGCCGCGTACTCGACCAGGCGCTCGGTGGAGTCCTCGCGCCGGTTGAAGAGGACGTCCTCGACAAGCTCGAGCAGCTCCGCATCGATCTCCTCGTAAACCTCCAGCATGCCGGCGTTTACGATCGCCAGGTCGAGGCCGGCCTCGATGGCGTGGAAGAGGAAGGCCGAATGCATCGCCTCGCGGACCACGTTGTTGCCCCGGAAAGAGAAGGAGATATTGCTCACCCCGCCGCTGGTGCGGGCGCCGGGGCAGCGCTTCTTGATCCCCCGGACCGCTTCGATGAAGTTGATGGCGTAGTCGTTGTGTTCGGCGATGCCGGTAGCGACGGTCAGGATGTTCGGGTCGAAGATGATGTCTTCCGGGTCGAAGCCGACCTCCCGGGTCAGCAGGCCGTAGGCCCGCTCGCAGATGCTGATTCGGTCTTCAAGGCCGGTCGCCTGGCCGGATTCATCGAAGGCCATCACGACCACGGCCGCTCCATATTGCCGTGACAGGCGAGCCTGTTCGAGGAAGCTCTCTTCGCCTTCCTTCAGGCTGATCGAGTTGACGATGCATTTTCCCTGGGCGCATTTGAGCCCGGCCTCGATAACGGACCACCTGGAGCTGTCGATCATGATCGGCACCCTGGCCAGGTCCGGCTCGGAGGCTATGAGATTGAGGAAGCGCGTCATTGAGCCCTCGGAATCGAGCAGGGCCTCATCGAAGTTGATGTCGATCACGTTGGCCCCGTTGTCGACCTGTTGCCGGGCAATGGAGAGGGCCTCCTCGAAGTTCTCCTCGAGGACCAGTCGGCGAAAGCGCGGCGAGCCGGTGACGTTGGTTCTCTCGCCAACCATCACCAGGGGGATCCTCTCGCCTTCGAGTGTGAGGGGTTCAAGGCCGCTGAGCCGGGTGGCGGGGGCTGTCGCCGGCAGCTCGCGGGGCGCGCAGGCCTTGACCCTTTCGACGATGGCGCGGATATGCTCCGGCGTCGTACCGCAGCAGCCGCCGACGATGTTGAGCAGCCCCTCACCGGCGAGGTTGCCGAGGGCGCCGCTGGTGTCTTCGGGAGTTTCGTCGTAGCCCGTCTCGCTGAGAGGATTGGGCAGCCCGGCGTTGGGATAGCAGCTCAGGTGACAGTCAGCGACCCGGGAGAGCTCCCGGATGTAGGGCCGCATCGCCGCGGCTCCAAGGGCGCAGTTGATCCCGATGCTCAGGGGCCTTGCATGGCGAATCGAGTTCCAGCAGGCCTCGGCGGTCTGGCCTGACAGGGTTCGTCCCGAGGCATCGGTGATGGTGATCGAAAGCATCACCGGCAGCCGTGAGCCGCGCTCCCGGAAGAGCTCCTCGAAGGCGAAGATGGCGGCCTTCAGGTTGAGGGTGTCGAAGGTGGTCTCGGCCAGCAGGAGGTCGGCCCCTCCTGCGATGAGCCCTTCGATCTGCTCCCGGTACGCCTCGGCCAGCTGGTCGAAAGTTACGGCCCTGCAGGCCGGGTCATCGACGTCCGGCGAGAGCGAGGCGGTCCTGTTGGTAGGCCCCAGGGCTCCGGCTACGAAGCACTCGCGCCCGGGGTTGGCCTGCATGAAATCATCTGCGGCCTTGCGGGCGAGGCCAGCAGCCGCGGTGTTGAGCTCCTTTGCCAGGCTCTCGAGCCCGTAGTCCGCCTGTGCGATCGAGGTGCTGGAGAAGGTGTTGGTCTCAATGATGTCCGCTCCCGCCTCGAGGAAGGCCCGGTGGATGTCGCCAATAAGATCCGCGCGGGTCAGGCTGAGGAGGTCATTGTTGCCCTTGAGCTCGCGGGAGTGGTCGCTGAAGCGTTCCCCCCGGAAGTCATCCTCCGTGAGCGCATGCGCCTGGATCATCGTTCCCATGGCGCCATCGAGCACGAGGATGCGATCGGCGAGAGCCGCTCGAAGCGATTTTTCTATAGCCGGATTGTTTCCCGCGGAGCCCATCGTGGCAATTTTCCTGGTCTGGATTGAGGCAGGGTAGTCTAACCTTGCCGCCGGATAAGTAAAGCGGGACAGGCCCTTGTCTCCACGCCGCCTGGAAATCCTCTCCAGGGTTCCTAATCGAGACCCCTGGCGCTCTGGTCTTCCTGGTCATCAAGCCAGGCGACATCGGATTCATCATCGCTGAAGCGCTTGACCCCGACCTCCTTGATCTTTGAATCGTCCACCTTGGAAAGCGGTGTGTAGCGCGGATGGTGAGAGTCCTTGTAGGGGTCGTTGGAGGCCGCGTTGTAGCAGCAGATCATGGCCCAGCGCGGGTTCTCGGAGCGGTTCTGGTCTGAACGATGCAGCAGGTTGCAGTGGAAGAAGCAGGCGTCGCCCGGCTCCATCGTGCAGTGGACCAGTTCGCCGCGCTCGAGCGCGACGTTGACGCGCTCCATGTCCGCGCCGGCCTGGTCTCCGGCGAGCACGTGGTCGATCCGGCCAAGCCCGTGCGAACCCCTGATGAACTGCATGCAGCCGTTTTCAATCGTGGCTGCGTCGACCGCTATGGTCGCGCTGACCATCCGCGGAGAGAGACAGCCGTTCTGGTACCAGTAGCCATAGTCCTGGTGCCAGGTCCAGGCCCCGCCAACCCTGGGGTCCTTCATGATCATCTTGGAGTGATAGTGGTAGACCTCTTCGCCAAGGAGCT
>CAJWMA010000276.1 GCA_913042995.1 uncultured bacterium
GCAGGGCATTCTCGACATCGGTCTCGACGAAGGAAGAGAGACCTCCGAGCTCCAGGGGATGAACGCCCTCGCTCAGGGCGCGGATGTGACCGGGGCCGAGAGCCTCGCTCCAGACGGCGACATCATCGATCTCGCCCTCAAAGTAATCACCTGCGCCATCGTTGGAGAAACCGATATGGATCTGGCGCTGCCAGTCGAAATCCGAGGACGCCTTGGAGCCTCTCCTGACCAGCGAACCATCGACGTAGATCCTCTGCCCTCCCTCGCCGACGACATGGGCTACATGGTGCCACCGCCCATCTGTAAAATTCCTGCCGGAGGAGGCGATGGTCTGGTTGTTCCAGACCCGCGTGGCAATATTGCCGCCGCTCAGGTAGATGTGCCTGTCATGACCGCCGGCGCCGAGATCTCCATCGACGACGCTGAAAAGTCCCCGTCCCCCGGTCTCCGTCCTGAACCAGAAAGAAGCCGTATAGGCCGTCTCCGAAACATCGATCACGACGCTGACGTAATCGTTTGATCCATCGAAGCTGAGGGACTGGCCCCCGCCTATCTGCTCCGGAGCCTGGTCACTGAAATCCGCTCCATGGAGGACTCCCCCATGACCCAGGCCGGAGGTGTCGTTGACGTTACCATCAAAGCTCCAATAGCCGATCGGAGGCTCTACCGGCGGACCTCCTCCGGAGGGATAACCGATTCCGGTATTGACCGGCAGCCAGCCTGCGATCTCGCTGTCATTGAAAGCCGCCAGGCTGCCGTTCCAGGAGAGACCCAGGAAGCCGGCCGAGGGTACGAGCATCCTGGCCCCCGTACCTTCCCGCACCAGCCGGTCTCCGACCTGGCTCTCGCCGCGGCCGAAGGAGAAGCCGCCCTGCTGCTGGGGAAAGGCCGGAGCGAATTCCGTGGAGGGAATCCCGGCCGGGCTGACCAGGGCGAGATATTCTCCATCGCCATCGAGGCTGAAATTCGTGTGAAGCTCCTCTCCGGCAGCACGCCTGTCCTTGCCGGAGGCGAACACGACCAGGTAGCTTCCCGCGCCCAGGTCCATCTCCGGCAGGGGCCACTTGAAGAGATCTTCCGAATCATCGCTCAGGTACCAGCCCCCGAGCGAGGCGGCCTCGCTACCGCTGTTATAGAGCTCGATCCAGTCCGGGCTGTCGCCATCCGCATCGGAGAGTCCACCATCGTTCACGGCGAGAAATTCGCTGATCACGATGTCCTGCTGCGCGCGCAGACTTCCCGCCGCAAGAAAGCTGAGAAGAAACAGGAACCCGTGGAAAACAGTACGCATTTAATTACTTTCGGGATCAAAGACGAATCGTGAACAACCCCCTGGATACTGACATCTATGATACGCATAGTTCATACGACAACGAAGCTTCTTGTCGCCGCCGCTGAAAAACAAGCGGTGGAAACGGGCTTCCAGTCCCCCGGAGATCACGATCCGGAAGGAGAATGCCACAGCAGCAGCTCAAGCGGCAGAGCTATGGAGCTGATGCGAACCTCGTCGATCAAAGCACGCGCATCGAGAGCGATTTTTCCAGCGTGAAAACCGCGGCCAACCGTCCAGGTGCCGACATGATTGATAAGCGCGCCTGAGAAATCCGTCGAGCCCTGCAGGCGGCAGCGATTGCCCTCGACGAGATAGAGCCTCATTTTCGAGCCATCGCTCATGGCCGCGACGTGATACCACTTTCCTTTTTCAACCGGATCCCGGCTCGCAAGGGTACGCACCTTGCCGCCGGAGTCGATGGCGACGATGGCGATGCGGTTGTCTTTGCGAAGCTCGAGCTGCAGCGGCGCGTTGGCGGCCTCCGTCGGCTTGCCGTCCTCGCCGACGATCGTCTGTCTGCGCCCGAGCTCGACCGGCCTGATCGACGCCTCCACCGTCCACTGGCTGAACGGGAAGGTGTTGATGACGTTCATGTGAGTGCGAGAGCGGCCGTAGTTGGTGTAGAGATCGCGCGTGGCGCCCCCTCCCGCGATGGAATCATCAAGAACCCCGCGGTTCTCGAGCCCGAGACCGGGAACGGTTACGGCCGGCACCTCGGCTCCGCCGCGCGGCGCGTTGCCGGAGGAATAGGCGTAGAGATGGTTTCGCTGGCCGGAAACATCCCGCACCGCTATGGAGTCGCGCTTCTTGCGGTCGTGCGGCACCAGCTTGCCCGCCGCGGTGTCCTCGAAGCGCCAGTAGGCGACGGTATAGGCCGCCGAGCGCTCAGCATCGTTCAGCTCCCGAAGCGGAGCGTAGAGCTCCTGGTGGGCCTTCGCGAGCTTCCCCGCGTCGAATTTGAGCACCTCGCGGTCGTAGCTCATCAGACCGTTGACCTCGACCTCGACATCTGTGGTCTGGGTATAGATCGCGGCGCTCAAACAGGTCTCGATCATTGGACGGAGCTTCCTGATGAGACTGAGGTAGTTTTTCTGCAGGTCGGCTCGGTTCTTGAAGCTGCGATATCCCCAGTTCTTTTCGTTCTGCCAGGTGTGCCCCTTGAGCGGCAGGCCGAGCCCGCCGTACTCGCCAAGCACCGCCGCGCGCGCGGTCTCAGCCGGCGGGCGACGCGGCCCGGGGTACTGGTGGATGTCGTGAACGTCACCAACGCCGAAGTCATTGCCCCCGCTGGCGGAGATGACAAGGCGGCCGGGATCCTTCTCTTCGATGTGCCGGGTCACTCGCTCCGTATCAAACTGTCCCCAGGCCTCGTTGAAAGGAACCCAGGCAACGATGGAGACCTGGTTGCGGTGGGACTCGATGAGCGCGTCAAGCTCGCGGTCAAATTGAGCCTTTTCTTTCTCATCTCGGCGAAGCTCCGTGCCATCGAGCGGCCAGCGCGCGTTGACGCCGCCGTTGGGCATGTCCTGCCAGACCAGCAGCCCCATCCGGTCGCAGTGGTAATACCAGCGCGGGGGCTCGACCTTGACGTGCTTGCGGACCATGTTGAAGCCGAGCTTCTTCGTCACCTCCAGGTCGTAGCGCAGCGCCTCATCCGAGGGCGCCGTGTAGAGTCCATCGGGCCACCACCCCTGGTCGAGAGGGCCAAACTGGAAAAGAGGCTTGCCGTTGAGCAGGATCCGCGGAATTCCGTTACGATCCTTTCCGAGCGCGACCTTGCGCATGCCAAAGTAGCTCGCTACCCGGTCCAGGGCCTTCCCTCCCGAGACCAGCTCGACCTCGAGATCGTAGAGCTTCGGATTCTCAGGGCTCCAGAGCTCGAACTCTTTCAACCCCAGCTCGATGACACTTCCCGCGGCGCCTTCTGCGCTGAGGCCGAGGGCGGGGATCTTAACCCTCGCCTTCACCTCGTCCGACCCGAGCGTAGTCACCGTCACCTTCAGTCTTTTGCCATCGACATCGGGTACGATATGCAGGGATTCGATGGATGTCAGCGGAACCGCCTCGAGCCAGACGGTCTGCCAGATTCCCGTGACCGGGGTATACCAGATGCCGCCCGGCTTGCTGACCTGCTTGCCGCGCGGCTGCGGACCCTTATCGCTGGGATCCCAGGCCGAGACCTCGAGCCGTTGGCTGCCGCCGCCGGGCGTGAGCAGGCCGGTCACGTCGAAGGTAAAGGGGTCGTAGCCGCCGCGATGGTTCCCAGCCGGCTTGCCATTGACCCAGACAGCCGCCTCCCAGTCAACAGCGCCGAAGTGCAACAGCACCCGCCTGCCCTTCCAGGCCTCCGGTACCTCGAAGGCCCGCCGGTACCAGACTCTCTTCTCCCCACCGACCATCCTGCCGACGCCCGAGAGTGATGATTCGACCGGAAAGGGGACAAGGATCTTTCCATCGGCCTGTTTCGGACTCTCCGCGGCCGCTGGCCGAATCGCGTAGTCCCACAATCCGTTCAGGTTGACCCAGTCGGCGCGCGCCATCTGCGGGCGCGGGTACTCCTGGTGAACCTTCTCGGGCGAAACGGCCTTCCCCCAACGCGTCATCAGTTTCGCTCCGGCCGGCTTCCACTGGGCGGGGGCAGAGCTGACGCAGCACAGCAGCAGGAACAGGACCGACAAAACAGCTGACGAGTAATTTCTGGCGTGAATCATTTCATTCCCTCGGTGGCGCATCGCCGACATGCAAAGCGCCGGATAATTTTTGATCCCGGTTCCCTGTGAAACCGCTGGTTCACTCCGAAAGCGAACCCGCAGAGATTGTACTCGAAAGGCCCTCCAACGACAGCGAAGGCCCCTCCAAGGACAACGAAGGACTGTAAAGGATGACAGAGAGGGGCCTAGGGAGCCTTCTCCTTCACACCGGGGCGGATCCGAACCAGGTTCTCATCGGCGAGGGCCCGCAGGATCGTCCGTCCATCCTTGCCGAGCTTGAAGACCCCGTAGCGGGCCTCCTGGTACGCTTTGCCCTGCCCTTCCTCGAAGAAGAAAGACTCGGAACCGACATGGACCCGCCACCCGCCTCCATTGCTGTAATGAAGCAGTCGTTCGTTTTCAGCCAGGGGGTCCCCATTCCACATTCCCTTCAAGAATACGACCCGCCTTTCATCCAGCCTGACAACGATCTTGCCAGCAGCGGGGATCTCTATTTCCCCGGCACTCCTGATCCTCTCAAACTCCTTGCGCAGGTTCTCCACAATCCTGTAGTTGAGCCGCATATAGTCGCCCTGCATGAGCGAACGTGGATCCACCGGGGCCAGCTCGAAATAGACCTCCTCCGCGGTTTCGATGAAGAGCTCGTTCCTGTAGATCCCGAAATTCAGGACGGCGAGGACGACAAGTCCCAGGGCCAGGGTCAGCTTCATTCTCATGCGTCGACCTCCTCGCCCGATCCTCCCCGGCAGAAAAGAAACCGCCCCGCTACCATGGCCAGGCCGCTGCCGACCAGCACGGCTGACTTCTCGGTGAGTGTCAACTCCATATCGTAGTACCAGTGAAAGAGGAAGATCGGTATCAAGAGTCCTCCAAAGGCCGTCAGCAGCCGGTCGTGGTGGCCGTAGCCGTAGACCAGCAGGCAGACCCCGAGCAGGATCCCCGGAGAGA
>CAJWMA010000277.1 GCA_913042995.1 uncultured bacterium
AAAAGCAGGAAAACATAGACGCCTTCGTCAAGCGCACGGGCACCTTTTACAAACAAGGAAAATGGAACCAGGTCCGGGTGCGCTGCCAGGGCTCCCGGATCCAGACCTGGATCAACGGCCAGCTCTCGAGCGACATCAAAAACACCACCCACAAGCGCGGCACCATCGGCCTGCAGCACAACGCCAAACAAGGCGTCTACCGATTCCGTAACATCCGGATCCGAGAGCTCCTCGCCAGATAGATAAAGATTGTCTAATTCTTCATTCAGATGAATCAAGTCGCCCCGCCGCAGGGCTTGCCCTCAACCACAGGAGGCATTCATGCTCCGTAATGTAATAGCTGTCATCCTTGGCATCATCGCGGGAATGGCCCTGAACATGGGCATCCTTGAGATCAACTACCTGGCCTACCCCATACCGGAAGGCCTCGACATCCATAACCCCGCGCAATTACAAAACTACCTTGACGCCCTCCCTGCCCTGGCTTTCCTGGTCGCCATGGTGGCCCACCTCGCCCAGTCCTTCGGCGGCGGCTGGATTGCCGCCCGGCTCGGATCATCGCGCCCCATGCTGCTGGCGATGATCGTCGGAGCGGTCTCCCTCGCGGGAGGAGTCATGATGATGACAATGGTCAAGGGACCTGCCTGGATGGCGATCGAGCTGCCGCTCTATCTTGTGGTCGCCTGGCTGGCGGGAAACATCGAGCAGAAACGGCGCGCGGCGGGCAACACCCCGGCACCGGACTCTGCCGAAACCGGGAAAGCGGAGTCGAATGAGGCATAGCAGCTCTCCTGCCAGTCGAGCCGAGTCCCACTGACACTTCGCCGGACAACTCCGAAACTCCGCCTCGCGAAATCGCCGCTTATTTTGTCTCGCTGAGCTCGAAGTCGCTGAAGGTGGCCCAGCGCGGCTTCTTGGCGTCACCCAGCAGAGCGAAGAGCCCGACCTTTACCTCTTCGCTGCCGCCCGGCAGGGTAGTTTCGCCATGGGCTGTCCATTCCTTTCCGTCCGGAGCCTTGACCATGGCCTTCACCTTGCCGTCGGAGATCTCGAGCCGCAGCCGCAGGGGACCCTCTCGAAAGGGGATCTTCTTGACGACCTTCGGCTTGGCCTTGCTCTCGAGAACCAGGGTGCACGACTGCCCGCCGTAGAGCTCGCGATCGAACTTGATGTAGTTGTCATCGTCGAGGTAGATCATGAGCCCCGCCTGCTCGTATTCCTTTCTCGGATTGAAATCCACAGTCACCTCCACGGCGGCCTTCGGCCCGGGCAAGGCCCGCAGCAGGAAGTTTTCCGTCTTGTTGTTTTTCTTGCCCCAGATGTTCGAAGGCTGCGCCAGGAGCTGCAGCTTGCCATCCTTCAGGCGCCAGTCCGCTTTATCCTCACGGACAAAGCTCCAGCCCTTGTCGAGCGCCTTGCTGAAGTCGGCCTTGTAGTCCGACGCGGGCCCAGCCCCAACCAGCGAACCGAAGCCCACGAGCATTCCAATCAATACCACCAACGTTCGAATAACGCGTTTCATGTCGACAACCTCTCCCTGTTTTAGATTAAACCCTCAAGACAGCCTATTTGAAGAAAAGCTCACAGGCAAACGACAACCTCACTCTTCGGCGGGATCAGCTCCTCGCTCCTCGTTGCCCGACAAGGCGGAACCCTGCCGGGTTCTTGAAATCCACCAACCAAGCCCGGCACCCAGAACAGCCCCGGCGGCCACCAGGACCGCCAGGAGGAAGAATCCACTGAAGGGGCCCGCGAAATCCCGGCCCCAGAGCCAAAGGCCCAGCAACGCGCCCAGCGAGCCGCCAAAAAAGGCCCCCTCGAAACCAGCCAGGCAGCCGCCAAGTAAACCTCTCCGCAGTGGATCGGCTGGAGAATTGTCTTTGGCCGAGGTTTCTCTTTCAGAATGCCCGATCATATTTGTCAAATCACCTGGCCGCCTCACCCTGACCCGAAGACCTTCTTGCGATGGAAGGTGCCTTGCGGAGACTGCCCCTGCTCAATCGCCTCCTGCACCGCCTGGCCTCCCGCGTCACCATAGCCATAGACGATGGCCCCGGGGCTGACATGCTTATTCCAGTGACCCTGGAAAATCTCCGCCAGCTCTTTATTCTTCGCGAGGAGCTTAGGAACCGCGTGATACATGGTGAGCAAATTCCTGCGTTTCCTGAAGAACCTGCCGATGAACGAGGGGAGCGTTCGGCTCAGCCAGGTTTCACTAACGATCGTAACATGCCGAGGAATCATATACCGGGGGTTGTCAAGAGGGCCCAGGACCTGCTGCATCGCCTCGGCGAAGACCCCTGACGATTTTTCGTCGGCGCCCTTGCCTCTCAGGTAGAATCTCAGCCAACCGCCGCCCCGGTCACCGCCGGCGTGGGCTGTGTAGCGCGACAGCTCGCCCGCGTCTTGCAAAGACCGCACCACCACTAGTGCGATCGCGTTGGCGAGCGTATCGTTGTTCCATTCGGTGAGAACGAGGCGCTTGAAAGGAGGAAACTCTCCGCCGCCAAGCCCGATCTTCGCCTCCACGGCCTCCCGTGGAGTCTCATCGAAGGGCGTGCCGACCTTCCACAGCCCGCGAGCCTCGGACCGCCGCCCCGCCCGCTGAAGCATCTCCTCGTTAAAGAGCTCCAGCCTCTCAGAGACACCCTTCGGGCGCGCATCGGTAAACGCCGCGTGCACGTGCCCCACTCCCTGCTCAATCGCGCCGTCATCGCAGACTCCGTAGAGCTGGGAATGCTTGCGCTTGAACCTCCTGTAATCATCAAAGCCCCGCCTGAACTCCTCAGCCAGGCAGACCACATCCCAATTGTTGGCGACCTTCTCCAGCCAGTCCTTGTCGAGGCGAAACGACCTCCCGCGCAGCTGGTTGATGCTCATGCTGGTCGTCACGGTGGTCAGATCGACGAGCACGTTGATACGGCTGGCATCCCAGCCTTCCCCGAGGAGTCCCCGCGTGCCGACGAGACACCTGGTCACGCCCTCCTGGAACGCCTCGGTGATCATCTGGGTGTAGTGCCTCGGCCGCCAGTGCTTGCCGCCGCCCTTGATCTCGTAGTAGCCGTCGCGTTCCACCGGAGCGAGGTTTATCTCGAGGTCGAGGTCGCCGATCCAGCGTTCAAAATACGGCAGGATCCGCGGCAGGAGATCGTCGTCCACCAGCACCGTGGAGCCGGTCATGAACACCGGGTCGAGAGCATCGGTCTCCGGGTCGGTCAGCAGCGCCCGGAACGCGGCAACCGCCCCGCCGGCCTCTTCGTCCAGCACGCCCTCGACCAGGGCTGTGGCAGAGGTCTTCTCGAAATCGGTGACGATCACAGCCCGCAGCCGATCGCCCAGCGCGCGATGCTCGGCCTTGAGAATCACCTTCACCGCCTCGAGCTTGGCCGAGGCGTAGGCCATCACCCTGCCAACCGGGGATGCGCACGCCCGCATACCGGTCTCGGTGATCTGGGTGCCCATCATCCGCAGCCGGCTGATCGCCTTCTCGGCGAGAGCCTGGTCCTCTGGATTTTCCGACCGCCTGAGGCCGTGCCGGATATAGCGATCGAGGAGCGCGATGAGCCGCTCCTCCTCCGGCCAGTCGGCTGCAAGAAGCCCGGAGCTGGGAAAGGGGACACCCGCCGGCAACCCTCGCCCCGCATCCTCGAGGTGCAGCCTTGCCGCATCTGCGAAGACCTCGTCCCGGCGGCGAAAGCTCGCCCAGTCCTTCGCCTCCCCTCCCGGTAGCCGGAGCCCGCCAAGCACATCCTCCAGCCAGCCATCGAGCCCGGGAACCCGCGCCGGCTCTCCCGCCGGTGGAACTGGAGGATCGTCCCTGAGCTCCCCGACCAATTTCCCGAAGTCCTCATCAACCCCTGCGATATACCGCAGCTCCTCCACCGATGGCCGCACAAAATAGGCAAGGTCCTGGTACGGAGCGAGGTTGCCATCGCGAACCAGCGCCGGCACCGGCACCTCGTAGTCAATCGGCCCGAAGAAGGTGCGGTAACGCTCGGCATCATCAGAATCGGCATCATCGAAATCGGGCGGCGTGGCGGTTAACCCGAGAACCACTGGATCATCGAACAACCCCCGCACCTCGCTCAGCACCCGGCCCCAGTGACGCAGGAGATGATGGCACTCATCAAGCACGATGAGTCCGACCCCCGCCTCGACAAGACGGTCGAGGTTTTCGCGAGCGCTCGCGGCCAGCGAGCCCAGCACCTTTCCACCGCGAGCATCGGCGTCGCGCACCTTCTTGCGGTACCTCCCAAGCCGTTCGTCATGGTAGCTCGCGTTGCTCGCCTGGAGCCCGGTGACCCAGGCGTCGGCACCCGCCGGATCCTCCGCCTCGCCCTCGGCGATGAGCGTCTCGACCCAGAGAGCCCTGGCCCTAGCCTCTAGATCCTCGTCGCCGCGGCGCGGCAAGGTGACGGACTGGTAAGTAAGCGAGGTGAGGATGCCAGGGTTCGCTGGATTCGTAACCACCGCATCCTCGTTTCCATCCAGCTCAAAGAGCTCCTTCGCCCGGGCGGTCCACTGGGCCTGGATCGCTGAGTTCGGGCTGAGAACGAGAGCCGGCCGCTTCACGAGATCCGCCCAGACGTAGAGCCCGAGCACCGTCTTGCCCGAACCGGGCGGAGCGACGATGTGAAGCTCCCGCTCCCCCTCCTGCAGCTGCTTGCGGATAATCCGCACGGAGGCCTCCTGCGAGGGTCGCAGGGTACCGTCGAATCGTACGTTGCGGAGGCGTTCGGGCATGACAGACCTTCAGTTTCTGGGGAAAGACACCGGCGGTGTCGCGCATCCGGCATCTTTGCGGTCACCGAGTGCTCCACCGAGGGTAAACCTCCGCACGGAGATCATCCACAACGCCTTGGAGCGTCCACCCGCTCCTGGACGTCTCTCACTGATCCCCGGGATCATCCACGATGTCGATCGTGATGTCCATCGGCGGCGGAGGAGGCTGGAAAGCTCCTTCTTCCTCGCCT
>CAJWMA010000278.1 GCA_913042995.1 uncultured bacterium
CTGATGAAAAAAGGCGTCGGCCTGGCCTGCCTTCACTACGGAGTCGAGGTACCCAAGGGGAAACCGGGAGACAGCTTCCTCGACTGGATCGGGGGCTACTTTGAGGCCCACTGGTCGGTCAACCCGCACTGGACCATCAAGGACGTGACCCTCGCCAAGGACCACCCCATCACCGAGGGAGTGAAGCCCTTCACCTCCAACGATGAGTGGTATTTTCATATGCGCTTTCGCGACAAGATGGAGGGCGTGACCCCCATCCTCAGCGCCGTGGCCCCCAAGGAAACCATGAAGCGAGGAAACGGCGCCCACAGCGGCAACCCGGCCGTCCGCGCCTCGGTGGCCAGGGGCGATCTTCAGCATGTCGCCTGGGCTCGCCAGCGTCCAGATGGCGGCCGCGGCTTCGGCTTCACCGGGCTGCACTATCACAAGAACTTCGCCGATGACGATTTCCGCAAGCTGGTGCTCAACGCCATGGTCTGGGTCGCCGGAGCCGATGTGCCCAAGGGCGGAGTCGACACACCGAAGCCCACTGAGAATGAGCTCAAGCTCCACCAGGACTACGCCAAGCGGAAGTAATCGCCGGCTCTCAGTCGGAGCCGAGCTTGTGAATGGTGTGAAAGACCTCGCCGCGGACCTTGTTTCCGTCCGCTGAGCTGAGCCGGTAGCGAATCCGCATCTGCATAACGGGCGCGAGGTCAGCGAGCTCAAGGAAAACACTGCGACCATCGGCGCTGAGCTTCACCCCGGAGACCGCCATTCGATCACGCCCCATCTTCTTGGGATCGCTGAAGAGCCAGTCCTTTGAGCCGTAGTTCTTCGTCCAGCGATAATTCCAGCGCTCTACGCCGTAGCGGTCCGGACTCGAGGCCGACTCAGCGTCCAGGGGCTCGCTGAAGGTCATCCTGATGCCGCTTTTCTTGACCTCGAGCGCCACAGGCAGGTAGACCTTGCCCCCGGTATAACGCACCCGCTCGAAACAGCCGTCTCGCGGCGAGGTCGTCTGCCAGCCCTTCAGGCCGGAAATATAAAGCCGCCTGTCGGCGGGATTCACCCGGCCGCGCATCGCCCCCGCGCTGAACTTCCACGGCATGGACACCACCCCGCCCTGCGCCTGGCCGTCAACCTCCTCGGAGAGAACCAGCAAGGCCCGGCACTGACCGTAGGAGAGATGGAAGAGTCGGCCACTGAGAGGTCCCCACCCCTGGGGCGAGGCCCACGCCTGCCCGCCGGCTGAATTGTCCACGCTCTTGGGGATCCAGCAAAGAGGAGGGTCGTATGCCTTCGGAGCGATGGCTCGGTGATGAGAGGGCATGTAGCCGCAGAAGGCGCCCGGCTTGACAAAATCAAGCCTGGTAACGGGAACCCAGGTACCCTCCTGGTCGCCTACGGTGACAGTCCCATCCGGACCGACGCCGAGACCATTGGGATTCCTGAAGCCGGTGGCGAAGAGCTCGAACTTCTTCCCATCCCTTGAAACCCTGATCACGCTTCCATCGTGCTCCGAGCGCGAATCATTGGTGCACTTCATGTAGTAGAAGTTACCGGCCGAATCGGTCTGCAGGTTGGTCGTATACTCATGACCATGCGAGGTCACCTGGCAGTCGTTGTTGAAGTTCTCGTAGTAATCGGCCTCGCCATCGCCGTTGAGGTCGTGCAGGCGGGTGATCTGGTCACGACCGAGCACATAGATCCTGTCGTCAACGACCCGCAGCCCCAGGGGCTGGAAGAGTCCCGTGGCGAAACGTCTCCAGGTGACGCGCTCGAGCTTCTCATCGATCCCTCCGACAACCCAGACATCTCCATAGACCGAACAGATCGCCGCGTCTCCGTTGGAGAAGAAGTCATGCCCGCCGAAATACAGCATCGCCTTCCAGGGATTGTCAAAAGGAGGTGTGAGAGTGTCGACCACGTAGGCTCCGCCGCTGCCGAGGACCCCCTTGGTGACTAGCGGTTCACCCCACAGCGCAGGACCACCCTTGAGCAGGGGAGCGAGATCAGCAATCGCGGGACTCCTCTCCACCAGGGCCAGGACAGCCGCAAGCTGTTCTTTCTTTCCATGCCAGCAGAAGACCTTCACCTTCCGTGCCGGCTCACCCGCCGGCACCTCGAGGGCGATAACCCGGGCCTTTTTTTTATTGGCAAGCGTACGAACCGAGAGCTTCCCGCCGCGCGCCGCCACCAGCGTCAACTTTCCGTCTTTCTCGAAGGCAATCCTGTCCAGGTCCGTTCCCGGAGCGAGCTCGACGGGGACACCCGCCACCGAGCACACCATCATGGCGAGGCTGTGGGAGGCCTTGCCGACCTCGACAGACCGGGTGAAGACCCCAAGGCCCTCACCACGCTCCAGTCCCGGAAGGTCAAGGATCCCGACTCCAGCCACCTCGTAGGAAAGGACGGTTCCCTTTGCGCTGCGGTAGAGCCCCTTGTACTTCCCCATGGCCGCCGGCAGCGGCCCGTAGGGCAGCTTGCGGGGATCATGAAATTCTCCGTCTTTGACCCATCCGGCAACCGGGTAGTTCGAAAAGAGACTGCCCGCCCCGATCTGCGGCGGACCTCCGAGGCCTTCCCTGTTCCTGTTGAAATCTACAAAGAGACCCTCCCAGCCGGAGCTCATTCTCAGGAGCTCGGTATCGAAACAGACAGCCGCACCAGGATCTCTCGACAGCCGGATCGCGATCCCCTTGTGAGTAGGACCCGCCACGCCCGCTCGCTGCTGGGTGAAGGTCGCGCTGAAGAAGGGACCGACATCCATCTGGTGCCAGCGGGTCTGGGAGAAGAGCTCTGTAGCTGCGCCACCGAGCAGGATGGTCATCAACAGGCCCGTGAGACCTCTTCGAACGCTCAGCATGAGCGTCCCCCATCGTCACCCGGAGCAACGACCTTGCCGCTGATCGGAGGCAGGACATCCTCCAGCACTCCCCGGACCCTCGGCCACAAGAGGACCGCCTCGATAACCATCCAGACCTCGAGGGCGAGGGTTGCTACGGCGACCGACACCAGGAGCCAGTTCGTTTCCGTGCCCGCTGCGAAACCTTTCAACTGAACCCCGAGTGCCCAGGCGGGAACGATCAGCATGAAGACCATCGGCAGGGCCACAAAAACCACAGGTAGCTTTCTTCTCCAGAGCCAAAAAGAGATGACCAGGAAGGCAAGCCCGGCCAGAAGCTGGTTGGTCGCGCCGAAGAGGGGCCAGAGGATGAGACCGCCCTTGCCCGCGCCGGCCCAGGGCCAGCCCTCATTCGCCTTATCAAAGTCCTTCTTCTTCTTATCCAGGTCAGCTGTCAAAACAACTAAGTCCACCTGTGCCCCTCCGGTCATAGCCGCATCTAAAGCGACCTGGGCTTCCTTGACATTCTTCTGGGCTGTTTCAATCTTCTTCTCGGTCGCTAGGTCCGGCATAGCCGCCATTGCGCCAGCCAGCACAACCGCAAAGATCGTCGCCCCATGCTTGTTGGACAGGACACTGGCGGGTCCGGCCAGAAGCCCTGACCCTTCTCCCTCCCTCTGAAAGGTGCCCGCGAGTTCCTGGACCACGTAGCGCTGCAGCCGGCAGGCAGTATCGAGCGTTGTGGCGGCAAAGGAGGCCACCAGCACCCCCATCAGGGCGGTCGCAATCCCCGCGGAAATCCCCAGGGCCTCCAGGAAGTTAGCTGAACCATCAACGAAAGCTCCAACCTTGGCACCGAGTCCCTTGGCAGCACCCCAGCTGGCATAGCGGCTCTCCCAGGCCGCCTCACCAAGCAGGGTGGCTCCACCCTTCTCGATCTCGATTCCCAGCCCCAGGCCCGCGCAGCAGGCCAGGATCACCAGGGTCGCCAGGAAACCCTCGATGAGCATCGAGCCGTAGCCGACAAACTGGGCATCGGTCTCGCATTTGAGCTGCTTGCTGGAGGTGCCGCTGGAGACCAGGCAGTGGAAGCCGCTGATGGCGCCGCAGGCGATGGTCACAAAGAGGAACGGAAAGATCATCGGCGCGCCCTCGGGAGCCCACTCAACCGCCGGGGCGACCATCTCGAGCGCCGGCCGCGCCCCCTCTACGGGAGCCCCGCCGAAAAGCGCCGCTGCGAAGAGGCCAGCAACAACCAGGCCCAGGGCGGTCAGCAATTGATGGCTGTTGATGTAATCGCGCGGCTGCAGCAGGGTCCAGACCGGCAATACCGAGGCCACGTAGGAATAGAGCAGCAGGATCACCACCCAGCTCATCACCGGCAGTTGGCTGAGCCAGGTGTTCACCTCGCCCAGCATCCCGACTCCACCATAGATCACGGCCAGGTACATGCAGCCGAGCGCCAGCAGGGAGGGCAGAAGCAGATCGATTCCCTTGCGGTGAAGAGCAAGGCCAATCAGCACCGCGATCGGAATCTCCACCAGGCAGGGAAAGATCGTCTGGGGGTATTGCCTGAAGACATTTGCAATAACGAGACCAAAGATGGCCAGGACGATGGTCAGGGCCAGGAACAGGATCAAGAGGAATAGCATTCGTACACGGGGGTTCAATACCCGCCCGGCGATATCGCCCACCGTCTGCCCCCGGTTGCGCAGACTCACCACCAGCGCACCAAAATCGTGCACCGCGCCGATGAAGATCGAGCCCACCAGCACCCAGATCAGCGCCGGCAGCCAGCCCCACATAACCGCGATGGCGGGACCGACGATCGGCCCGGTCCCCGCGATCGAGGTGAAGTGGTGGCCGAAGACGATGGACTTCTTCGTCGGCACGTAGTCCACATCGTCATTGAGCTCGATACTGGGCACCGTCGCCTCCGGGTCGAGCTTGAAGATCCTGCGCGCCAGCCAGCGCCCGTAGGTATGGTAGGCGACGAGGTAGAGGACAAGGGCGCCGAGGGCGATCAGCAGGGTGGACATCTCAGGGACTCCATGGAATCAGGCCTTGGTAGAGCGGCAGATGATAACAGAAGCCGCCGGAGGCCTGAACCGAAGATTCAATCCGTCTCTTCACG
>CAJWMA010000279.1 GCA_913042995.1 uncultured bacterium
AGGGTCAGGTAGAAGCTTCGGCTGACGCCCTTCAAGATGGAGTTCAGTTCGCGATGGATGGACTTTCCAGGCATGGAGAACAGAATACCACGGCCTCAGCCCTGCTGGGCACCGCCCTTTGAGCAAGATCAGGCCGGCGGCAGGATTCTTTCCTCAAAATATCCTACCCACTTGTAGAGAGCCCCTGACTCGCCCTATCATGCGTCCAGTCAAAGAAACCGCGGCACCTGAACATGAACAGACACTCCTTCACCAATCTCTACCCGATCACCTCCTTCCTGATCCTCATCAACATCGGGTTTTTCGCCCTCCAGTGCATCTCGGAGAGAAAGCTTGGACTCGATCCCGGACGGGTCATGCTGGACCTGGGCGCCATTCACGGCGGCAGCATTTACACCGGAGATTACTGGCGGCTCATCTCCGGTACCTTTCTCCATGGCAATGTCCTCCACGTGGCAATGAACTGCATGGTACTGCTCGACCTCGGCCGCTTCTGCGAACCCCGGCTTTCTAAATCCAAGTTTTTCTCGATCTACATGCTCAGCGCTCTCGGAGGAAGCATCTCCAGCTACTCCTGGCCGGCATTGTCCCAGCAAACGGCCTCCCTCCCAGAGACGGTATCCATCCTGCTGGGACAGGAGACTGTCACCGAGCTCGGGGCGGCGACGATGAAATTCGTCGGACACATGTCGGTGGGCTGCTCCGGCGCCCTGGCTGGACTGATAGGATTGATGCTCGTCTACTCGATCAAAGAACGCCATGCCGCCCTGCGAGCGGGCATGTTGCGTTGGATTTTATTCATCGGGCTCATCACCTATTTTCTTCCGGCCGTTGATCACGCCGGACACCTCGGCGGCTTCCTCATCGGCGGAGTCTGCGGACTCACCGTAACTGACTTCGCCACCAGCAAGACATCCCTGCGCTGGCGGATCCCCGCCGGCGTGACAGGCCTGGCGATGATCGGAAGTCTGGGCATGGCGGTCTACAACTTCGGTGAAAAATACTGGGGCTGGAGCTGAGCTCCTCTTCATCCAGGCACCTCGAGCGAGACCAGGAAGGATTGGCCAACTGGCGGCATCATCAAACCGCCTGATTGCGGGATTCTTACGCATTGGGGACTCCAGTTGCCGGTACAAGGCTCATCTCCTTCTCTCATCGCTCTGAAAACAACCGGATAAGGCTCCGGTAAATTTTTCTTTCTGAAGACCGGCGTTATACTTACGATCATCCATGTGCCCGCAAACGTGTAGCCCAGGGCAGAGTAGAGTTGCGTACGATCTTGGATCAACAAGAGGGCGATTTTTTGTCCGGAACGACAGGAAGAGCTAATCTGACGGCCTCACGGCCGAGCGCGGGCTACCGCCAATTCACCCGCAGGATGATTTGCCTCTCTTCAATCGCCCTCTCTGCCTCGCTCATCTTTCTCCATGCCGCCGCAAACGGACAAAATGCAATTCCCCTGCAGCTCATCGTCAACGCAGCTGCGGAAGAAGCCGGTGACAAGCCCGATGGACAGGATGCCGCAGGAAGATGGGGCGAGCTAAGCAAGGAATACCAGAGCGGCGCCGTACCCGCGGAAGAGATCGAGCTTCGCTCTAAAATTGAGCAGGCAAGCGAACGTTTCAAGGCCAAAGAATGGGCCGCCGGCCAGGCGATGGTCGACGAAGTCCTCGCCGCGATAACCTCGAGTGACTACAGAAAGAAGCGTCTGCTCCAGGCCGCTCGCAAACAGCGCGAACACGAAAAGCGGGGCGCGAAGGCGAACAAAGAGGACCGCGCGCCCCCCGGAGCGAACGCGCCCGGGGGAAAAAACCTGGCTGAGTCGGGAGAAGACCTGCGAATTCCGACGGTCGAGGTCTATTCGAGCGACCACATCCGGTATCTCCCCATCGCCTCGGCTCTCAGAGAGCTTCTGCTTTCAATGCCCGAGACGGCGCGGGCCGCCTATCGCTCGATCTATGAAGCCCCGGCGCGCCAGGCCCTCGAGGCGGCTCGCCTCGTTCCGTTCGATTCATCCTATGGTCTCCTGCGCGCCGTTGCCGAACGTTATCCACTTACCCGGGCTGGCCGGGAAGCCTGGGAGCGACTGGCGGAAAGACTCGCCGACAGCCATCGACTCAACGAAGCGGCAGCGGCTCTCGACACTCGCCTTGCCCTGCCATTCGACACAGCCGACCCGGAGAGCTCCACCCGGGCGGAACTGCTCGCGCAGGCGGCTGTCCTGAACCTGATGGCCGGGAACCTGGACTCCGGCCAGCGCCGCCTGGATGAAATCATCACCACCTACCCCGATGAAACGGTACGACTGAGGGGCGAAGCTCGCCTCGGAAACTCCCTGACGGATTCCCCCCTGCTGAAGAGTTTCCGGGAATACGCCCGGACCGCCTCGAAACCTCCCTCGCAATGGCCCGCCCCCCTTGGGGGATACGACCACGCGGGCTCTCCCGGAAACCCGGAAAAGATTCCCCTGCTGGGAACCGAGGCCCGCTGGATCCATCGGTTCAGAAACCCCGCCTCAAACACCGCCGGGCCCACTGCTCTGCTGAGGCCGCTCGCGATAAATATCGGAAAAATCAGCGGTTCTGCTCCCCGCGGCCTGTACCCGACTCTGCAGCTCGTTTCCAACGGAGAGAACATCTTCGTTCGCCAGGCGAACAGCCTCCTTGCACTCGACAGCCGTACCGGCAAGCGAAGCTGGACCCACGTCCTCGGTGAACCAGACAAGACCTCCTACCCCCAGGCCCAGTTCCGCAAGACCTACAGGCCGCAGACGAGTTCCGGCGACCTGGGGACCAGGAGCCTGTGCGCCTACCAGCCAGGGGATGGAGGCAAGCCGCGGATCGTCATGCTCGACCACAGCACCGAGGTCGGCTTCCTGCGCTCCGGCAAGGCGGTCTACCGTCAGAATCGTCTCCTCGCCTTCGATGCCGACTCAGGAAAGCTCGCCTGGAGAGTCGGCCGGTCGCAGGACACCCGGAGCATCGCCTATGGACTGGCATTCACCGCCCCGCCAACACCCGCTGGCGGATTGCTGGTGGCCCCAGCGGTTCGCGAGAGCGGATTTTACCTCGTGGGAATAGACCATGAAGGCTCCATCAAATGGCTGACCCGTCTCTACTCCTTCAACGCGAGCTACTACCAGCGCTACGGAAACACTTTACTGGGCGGATCGAGTCCCGCCGCCAGCGGCGGAATCGTCTACACCGCTCCCGGCAATGGAATCATCTGCTCGGTCAATGCCAGCGACGGACGCCTGCTCTGGATGACCCGCTACCGGTCAGAAAACCGTGAGCAGAAGAGCTCCACCTGGATTAACTCTCAGCCCATCATCGTCTCCGATGCTGAACGCCCGGCGCTCCTCGCGGCTCCCCCGGACAGCAACTACCTCAGCAGCTTCGATGCCGCGACGGGAAAGCTCCTCTGGGAGAGAAGCTTTCAGGCGGGAAACAACCAGCTCCTTGGTGCTGATCGCGAACGAATCTATATTGGTGGATCTGAAGTCATGGCCGTGTCGCTCAAAAACGGCGGAGACGCCTGGAAGGCCGAGCTGGCCGCGGGCTCGGGCGGCATAGGATGCCTCGTCGGCGAACATCTCTACCTTCCACGAACCCGCAATACGATCGCCAAGATCGACCGCGAAAGCGGCAAGGTCATCGAGAAGCTTCGATTCAGAGACAAGCGGGTTCCGGACGGCTACAAGAGCAGCCTCTTCTCCCTCGACGATCAATTGCTGAACGTGGCGTCCTGGGGAATCGCGTCCATCCTTCCACAACAGGAATCCTGGGACCGCATCGCCCGGGAACCCGGCGGCAAGCGATTCGAAAACGCGCGTCTGCTTGAATCCGAGGGAAAATACACCGAGGCTCTCGACATCTTTTACGAGCTCCTCGACGGCGCGCAGAGCAAATCCTTCAGGGGGTTTGTAGAGACCGAGATCATCTCGACCGTCAGGCGACTCTGTGTAGAGCGAAAGGATCCGCAATACATCGACCGGATGCTCAGCTACGGCAGGACCGGGAAAAAGCCCCCGCTCATCAAAAAACGCCAGGAATACCTCGACTGGCGCCTGAGGGAGGCCGATCTTCTCCTGAAAAAATCCCCCGCCCTGGCGGCGAAAGCCTACGCCGCTCTCCTGCCAGAGGATGGGAAATTCGCGACCTCCAGTGAAGGCAATATGGTCGATGTACGGCTCTACGCGGCCGATGTTCTCCGCCGGTTGCGCTACGGCCGCGAGCCTGCCGAAGAAGCGGAGGCCGCTCAACAGGAGCTGAAAAATCTCCTCGACGAGTTGCTTGCGGCCGAGGATGTCCGCTACAGGAATTCACTATCCGAAGACCCCGGGGCGCAAGCCCTTCAGAAGGTCGCCCTCTTCGGTGCCCACACTCCCAGCGCGGCGGAGGCCGAGGCGCGCCTCGCGGTCATCGAGCTGGCCGCAGGCCATCCTCAGAATGCCCGCAGTCATCTCCTGATGCTCTGCGAAGACTACCCCGTCCTGGCCAGGCTGCCAGAGATCGCCGACCTGCTGGAACGTACGGCGCCTGATGATCATGACCAGCCTCGCCTGCGCGGAATCAGGGAGCCTGGCGAAGGCGCGGTTTGGAGACAGGTCTACTGGCTGGACGAAGACCACGGGAGCCTGGTCGCGGCGGCTCCGGGAACAGATCCCTTTCCGGTAACCTTCTCGCTCAAGGCCAACAGGCTCAGGGCGACTGACCGGCAGGGAGATATTGTCCTTGAACGGCGCCTGCCCGGATTTCCCGAGATCGACACCATCAAGAATCGCCTGCAGAGCCACGTGGAGGAACCCGCTGTCGGCCATATCAGCGGAGACCGGATGGTTCTCTTTACCGCGGCGGGCTGCTACGCCTTCGAGTTGCCCGTCCCGGCAAGCCCGGCGCCGGGCAGGCAGGATCATCCAGTTGAAAGACAGGAGGCCTTCAA
>CAJWMA010000280.1 GCA_913042995.1 uncultured bacterium
CCGAGCGGCATAGAGCTATTGCACATCTCTTCGAGATAGCTATGCTGCCGGGATTGGATTCTCCATCTTTGGCTTAATTGCACGGAAGACCGCTTCACCAGGAGGGCGGCTCCATTCAGTCCTACTCAACGTTCTATTTTTTCTCAACGGCCCTTGCGGTTGGATCGATTTCGATTCTCCCCTTGGTTCCCGCCAGTCTTTTCGGCCGGCGGTTTTTCCTGCTCGTAGGGCTCATAGCGATCCTTTTCTTTGTTTTCGCGCTGGTCAGCCGGGAGCTTGCGATGGAGCCTCTTTATCTCTGCTCCATGGGGTTTCTTATACTTTACGAGATCACCATTCCGGCCCATCCCGAGGCTGATCATTCGGAGGAGGCGGAAAAGCCGCCCTCACTGCAGCGAACCTCCAGCACCCTGTTGCTCGCGCTGGCCATCCTTGCTGCCTGGTCAGGCCTGGCAAGGGAAAGCCTGGGCGTCTCCGCGCAACTCCACATTCAAGACCTCCGCGGGACTGGCATCGCCTCCTCTGCCGTTTGCCTCCTCAGCTTCGTCTCTTCCGCTTTGCTCCTGGGGTTCTCGCTGGTATCGATGATCCTTGGTCATTGGTATCTTGTTTCACGAAAGCTTTCCTTTCAGCCATTGAAGTTGATCAGCGGGCTCCTTTGCCTGGCGGTCGCCGCTCGCGCCCTTGTGATTGTTGCCGCGGCGTTCGAGCAAGATGAGTACTGGACGCAATCATTTTCCGGCGGCCTAACTCAGTATCTTCTTTCTGGCGGCCTGTTTGTCGCGTGCAGGCTATCCCTCGGTGTTCTCCTGCCCGCAATTCTTGCTGTGCTCGCATGGAGATGCGCAAAATTAGAGTCCAACCAGTCGGCCACTGGTATTCTTTATGTCCTGGTTGCCTTTGTTTTTTTCGGTGAAATTCTTTCCAAGCACTTCCTCGCGAACCAGGGATTGGTCCTATAGCGTCGAGGATGCCGCTTGAGAAGACCCGCAGCTGCTCATTGATTTATGACGGATCCAGATAATAAATCCTCAATCCAGTTGGCCTGCCCGGATTGCGAGCGTGAGCTCCATCTTCCCGGCGGATGCACCGACTTGAATGCCACCGCCCATAGCTGTTGCCCTGGATGCGGGTTCGCCTTTGAAACGAGCCTGGAAAGCTTCACGGGAGATCTCCCCCTGACGAAATGCGCGATATGCGGCTGTGAAGAGTTTTATATCCAGAAGGATTTTAACCGGCAGTTGGGCGTCATCTTTGCGGTCGGCTCCCTGATGTGCGTATTCCTCCTGATGGTTTTAGTCGGGCACCTTGCCGGGCTCTACTGCCTCTTTGCCCTCGCAGGTATAGACTTCCTGATTTACTGGCGCTGGAAAAACGTAACCGTTTGCTACCTTTGCACGACGATCTACCGGGGTTTCAGGCAGCAGTCGGCTCACAAGGGCTTCTATCTTGGAAATGAAGAAAAATACAAACACCTCAGGCGAGACTGGATTGACACCGTGGGGGGCCGAGGCGATGCTGGAGTTGACAGGAATGAATCGAAGACCCCAGGGCTCGGCGAATGAAATCATCTAACCACAGGCCAATCCCCATCTTTCCACTACCTTCGGTGGTTCTCTTTCCTCGGATTGTCCAGCCTCTACATATTTTTGAGCCAAGGTACCTCGAGATGTTTACCGAGGCCCTCGACAACCAGGGCCGGATTGCCATGGCTCTGCTGAAGCCAGGCTTTGAAAGTAACTACTTTGGTTCCCCGGAGATTCACCCGGTGCTTTCCGTGGGAAGCATCATCACCTACGAAGCCCGAGACGATGGAACCTACGATGTCGTTCTCTTGGGGGAAAAACGCGCTCGGGTCGAAAGGGAGGTCGGGGGGAAAATATACCGCCGCGGAGTTCTCGGCGAACTCGAGGAGACCTCGTCGGGGTCCCGCGAAGACAGAACAAATCTTCGGACAAACATGGAGGCGCTGCTGGAGGTCGCCATCCAGGACATGAAGGAAGAGAATAAGGGGCTCACCCTTTTGCAGAAATCTTTCGCTGAAGAGTCGAGCTTTGGCTTCCTCGTCGATTTCCTTGCCTATCATTTCATCAAAGACCCGGAATTCCAGCAGTCCCTGCTGGAAGAGCTTGACGTCTCGCTGCGCGCAAGAAGCCTGCTGGATGCTTTGACAACCATATAGCTTCCAACTTCTTCTGCGCCACGGTTTCAGATGCCTTGCCGGAAGCGGAGTTGCGCTGACGTGAAAACCTACATAGTCGATGGCTACAACCTGCTGTGGAAGCTTTCCTCTGCCTTGATGGAGCAGGGGCGCCTGGAGGAGGCGCGGGCTGGCCTGGAGGGCCGGCTCGTTGAATTTCTCTCAGCCGTCGACAATACCGAGGCGCTGGTTGTATACGACGGCCAGGGAAGAGGGAGCCCGCCCGGAAAACCTCGCCACGGAGTCCGGGTCGCTTTCTCTCCATCGGGCACCCCCGCAGATGAAAAGATCCTGGATTATATCCAGGCCTCTGCCGATCAAGGTGAGGTCTTTGTTGTCAGCTCGGACCGCAAAGACATTACGCGAAGGCTTGGCGGAACGCGGGCCATCCCTGTTCCTTCAGAGGAGTTCATCGAGATCCTGCAGCGGAGGCTCGACAGCTTCAGAGGCGCAGGGGAAAGCGCCCCGGTCGATGAGGAAAAACCGCCCGCGCCGAAGAACTCAGAGGTGGACGATTGGCTCCATCAATTTGGAATGAAGGACGACTGAGCTACAATGCCGGATGAGCCTCGCGAATTAGAGCTCAAATACCGAATTGATTCGGAGCCTGACTATCTCCGCATCGTTGACAGCCTCCCCGCAGCCCCGGAGAGAGCAGACTCCAGCCTGCGCAATTATTATTTTGATACACAGTCCTACCTGTTATCCAGGAGCCAGGGAATGCTTCGGCTCCGCCAGGGAAGAGCCGTCGTGTTGTGCTTTAAGAAGGGAGGGGAGAGAGAAGGCTCTCCCGGGTTTTTTGATGTTGTTGAAGTCGAAGGTGAGGTCAGGAAGGAATTGCTCGAGGAGGCCCTGACGCAGCCCGACGTGCTTCTCAGGGAACCCCACCCTGCGATACACTCAGTCTTGAAGCATTATGGGCAGATTGAATTGGAGCCAATCGGCTACCTGGACACACTCAGGCGCTATCGGCTGCATGAAGGCCGCCTTCTTGAGTGCGATGAGGTGACCTACCCCGATGGCTCGCGAGCCTTCGAGGTCGAAGTAGAAACAACCCGCCCTGAAGATACTCGAAAAGCCCTCCTGCGTATCTTTGATGAGCTGGGCATAAGCGCCTCCCCGCAAAGACACTCGAAGCTTCAGGGGCTGCTGCGCAAGGGCGGGATCCTTCCATAGGAGCGTTTTCCGGGGACAGCCTGCCGAGGCAGGCAGAATCTGCCTTTTCGATTCCCTGGCGATCGATGTAGACTGCTTCCGGCCCGGGTAAACTCATCCGGGTCCGACAATAAATATGTGGAGGATGAAATGGGCGAGCAGGTATTGGTGGTGCCGAGGGAAATACTTTTCAGCAATGAAACCACCGCCTTCCAGGGTTTCAAGGAGGAGGAGGCCGGCCCTGTCCTTCAACTGGTGGCTGAGAGCTCTCTCTTCCTCCCGCGGGACGAAGTTGAGGAGGATCCTTCCTACAAACAGATCATTCCCTATGCGGTGGTCTCCCATGCTTCGCCGTCGACAGGCGAGCAGTGGTTTCTCATGAAAAGGAAAAAGGGCGGCGGAGAAAAGAGACTACACAATCTCTTCAGCCTCGGGGTTGGCGGTCACATCAACCCGGTCGATGACCGGATAGACCCCGGCATTGTCGAGAGGGCGCTTCTTCGCGAGGTTGAGGAAGAGTTGTCGGTCCCTGAGCCAAGAGCTATCTCCACCATCGGCCTCTTGAATGAT
Organism: uncultured bacterium; assembly: GCA_913042995.1. Classification (GTDB taxonomy): domain Bacteria; phylum Planctomycetota; class UBA8108; order UBA8108; family UBA8108; genus UBA8108. Next base: position 3,926 of record CAJWMA010000280.1, read on the forward strand.
GATTCCAACCCGGTTGGTTCAGTTCATTTTGGAATCGTGTTCAAGATCTCGATCCAGGATGCGAATGTCTCGGTTCGGGAGGTCGAGCAACTCGAAGGTTCCTTCGTTCCTTGTGACGCCCTGGGGGAAAAAGCGGAAAACATGGAGACCTGGTCCCGGTTGATCTGTGAAGGCCTCAGAGTCCTGAGTTGACCGGATGTCTTCGGGCGAAAAAGAATCGCAGAACCTGGTACCAAAGGCCGCGGCGGCGCGCCTTTCCCTTTATCTGCGCCATCTTGAATCTTTGCGGATCACAGGCGCCTCCACTATATCTTCCAAGGAATTAGCACGGGCTCTCGGGGTAACCGCGGCACAGGTCCGAAAAGACCTCGGTTATTTCGGCCAATTCGGATTCCCCGGGATTGGGTATAAGATTGAAAATCTGATTGTTGAGATTCGGAAGATCCTCGGCACCGATCGAATCTGGAATGTCGCCCTGGTCGGCTACGGCAGCCTCGGAGCCGCCTTGTTCAGATACAGAGGTTTTGAAAAGCAGGGCTTCAGGATCTCCGCCATCTTCGATAACAACCCTGCGGTCATCGGCCAGCCTGTTGGCGGACTGCTGGTTAAAAATATCACCGCGTTGGCGCATGCCGTGGCTGAGGGAGATATTTCTTTAGGAATCATGGCTGTCCCGGCAGAAACTGCGCAGGAGGTGGCCGACGCGCTTGTCTTTGCCGGCATCAGCGGGATCTTCAATTTTGCCCCAGCGGTGCTGAGTCTTCCCGAGAATGTCGCCTATGTTTCAATCGACCTGGCTGTTCAACTTGAGCAATTGAGCTTTCATGTGAAGCAGTTGAGAGAAGACGCCCCTTTTGAGGACCCTGAGCAGGGCATTTAAGGCCGCCCTCCGGTGTTTCAATTCCTTTGACAGTAGGGGCTTAAGTCGCTATATTTCCAAGTTTTCCGCGATGCCCGGTGGTGTAATGGTAGCACCGCAGGTTTTGGACCTGTTAGTTGGGGTTC
>CAJWMA010000281.1 GCA_913042995.1 uncultured bacterium
GACCACCATTTCGAGAATGATGGGGAGTTCTGGAACATGGCTTTTATAACGACGCATAGCAGCGTTCTGGCAAAGTGTTTTGTGGGGAATGGCAGGCGGGGGCCTGCCGTTCGAGGTCGAGTTGGCGTCGCGGGGTCGCGGTTGTTTAGCGTCCTGGCGATAGCCATGTTTATTTTATGCAGCCGCGGCTTCGTGACTGCCGGCGGCGGTGAGGAGGAGTGCCGTGATCCTGCTGGTCCAGCCGGACCATCTCCATCGGATGGGCAGACCGGCAGGCGGACTCGTACGAGCCTCCAGTGGGGAGAGAGGAAGACGATTCAGCGCAAGGTCGTCTATGGGGACGATGATCGCCAGGATATTTACCAGGTAACCAACGAGGCCCTCCTGAGGATGTCCCAGGGGACCTGCGCCCTTGTCTCGCCCTTTAATATCGATCGACAGGCCGATGGGCGCTACCGGCTTTCGGGGACCGCCCTGGGGGCCGCTCGAGATCTCTGCGCATCGGAGCCGTTTCGGGAACAACCCACGGCGGCTTTCTGTTCCGGTTTCCTGGTCAGCCAGGATGTGGTCGCCACGGCCGGTCATTGCGTTCCGGCTGACGGCTGCGATGGGACAGCTTTTGTTTTTGATTACAAGATGATCAATTCAACCACGGCGAAGATGGTCCTAGAGCAGGACAATGTCTATTTTTGTGAAGAGGTTGTCGGCCATCAGCTTTCCGGAGGCGTGGATTACGCCCTGGTCAGGCTTGACAGGCCGGTCGCCGGCAGGCAGCCGGTGGAGATCAGGAGATCGGGCAGAGTTCCTGACCGGACACCGCTGGTTATGGTGGGGCATCCTTCCGGCCTGCCGCAGAAGATCGCCGGCGGGGCCCGGGTGAGAGACAACTCCGCTTCAAGTCACTTCGTAGCCAATACGGATTCCTATGGAGGCAACTCAGGCTCCCCGATCTTCAATGAACTCACCAGCGAGGTGGAGGGCATCCTGGTCCGTGGAGTTGCTGACTATGTTCCCGAAGGCAATTGCTATGTATCCAATCAGTGTTCCGACGCAGGTTGCGATGGTGAGGATGCGACCCGTACGACTCATTTTGCCGAGCTGCTGCCTCCTCCGGGGGGGGCGGTTGTTTACGAGGTCTACCTGGGGCGCTGCGGCCAGTTGGAATCCCTCGGGGAGACCTACGATCGCAACTGGATGGTTTCCGGCCTGGAGATCAACACCGAGTATTGCTGGCAGGTCAGGGCGAGCAATGACTGCGGAACGGTGATGGGCCCGGTCTGGAGCTTTACAACCGGAGAGGAGACCGGTCCCGATCCGAACCTGCCGAATGACAGCGTCGAGAACGCCTGGCCGATCGTTGGATCGAGTGGCTCCACGACGGATACGAGCGACTCATCGAGTCCTGCCCTGTGGTGGGTATGGGATGCTCCCCGGTCGGGCCGCGCTGTTTTCGATACCCGGGGGAGCGGTTTCGACACGATTCTCTTCGCCTACGACTCCGGTCGCAGGCTCCTTGCGGAAAACGATGATGCCTATCATCTGCAGAGCGAGGTCAGCTTTGAAGCCGAGGCGGGCGAGCGCTACTACATTTCCGTCGGTGGATACGCCGGCGCTACAGGCGATATCACCCTGAACTGGGCCTTCGATGGCGAGGCCCCCGCTCCCGGTGGAGGCCCGGTCAACGATGACCTCGCCGACCATATCGAACTCGATTCGAGTGAAGGGCAGGCCACCGGGAACAGCGATTCCGCAGGTGACGAGGCCTGGGAAGGCGACCTCTTCGGGAGCGCCTCGCTCTGGTGGGTTTGGACACCCCCGACCGGCGGGCTTCTGCGTGTTGACACCATCGGCAGTGACTACGATACGACCTTAACGGTTCTTCACGGCGATTCGCCCGGTGAGCTCTCGGTGCTTGGGATGAACGATGATTCCAGCGGGCTCCAGAGCCGGGTCGAGTTCACCGCGGAGACTGGCCAGAGCTACCTGGTCAGGGTTGCCGGGTATAGCGGCGCCACTGGCGATGTCGTTCTCAACTGGCGGGTTGTTGAGCCGGCTGAGCCGATCGACGGTCCAGTTCATTTTATGCGCGCGGATGCGAACCAGGACGGCCTGGCTGATTTGAGCGATGCCGTCGCGATCCTGGCTGAGCTCTTTCTCGGCGAGGGTCCCCGAAGCAGTTGTCCCCAGAGTCTCGATGTCGATGACAACGGGGCTATCGAGCTTACCGACAGCGTCTACCTGCTCACCTTTCTATTTAATGGAGGAGACGCTCCCGCGGCGCCCTTCGGCTCCTGTGGATGGGATTTCAGTGATGGAGGCCTTGTGTGCGAGGACTATGCGAATTGCGCGCAGTAGCTCTCCAGGGCTGAATTGAAAGAAGGCGGGCCGGTGGAATTCCGCCGGCCCGCCTTTGCTTTCCGCTTGAAGTCCCCGGTCTATTTCAGGGTCTTGATGCGGACGTTTCTGTACTGAACGGGCGAGCCGTGTCCGGCGAAGCCGAAGTGCCCCTCCTTGCGGTCTTTCCCTCCGACCTTTCGGCCCATGAACTTGGTCACCTTGCCGAGGTCGGTATCGAGGATGGTCGTGCCGTTGAGCTCAACGCGAATCTTTGAGCCCTGGACCGTCACCTGCTGGTAGTTCCACTCGCCCAGGGGACGCTGGTAGCCGCGGTGGGCGGCGGCCATGCCGTAGGCCGAGCCGTGGTACTGGCGCGGGTCGAGTTTGGCGTAACCCTTGGCGCTGTTATCGAGGACCTGGAGCTCGCACATGCCGACATAGGCCGTGTCGCCCTTTCCAGGGTAGCGGATGGCGAGGCCATTGTTCCCTCCCCGGGGCATCTTGAACTCAAATCGTACGACGAAATCCGAGTAGATCTTCTTGGTGTAGATCGTTCCTCCGCCGCGCTTTGGGCAGGTGAGAACGCCGTCCTTGACCTGGTAGGGGCCGATGGGGCCGGCCCAGCCTGAGAGGTCTTTTCCATTGAAGATCGAGGTGAATTCAGTCTCTCCCGCCTTTGAGAGGAGCTTGTTGGCCTCTTCCGCTTTGATTTCACGGATAGCGATGTTTTTCCAGCGGATCTCACCGCCATGGGTCTGGAGCTGGATCGGGCCGCTCCTTTGCAGTGGCGCCTTCCTGTTCCAGTAGTTTTCCATCGGGGCCATGTCGATGACCTGCTTGCCGTTGAGCCAGACAGAGGTCCTGTCTCCAACCTGGAGGATGCGGAAGCTGTTCCACTCTCCAAAGGGCTTGTCTGCGAGCACGGAGGGATCTTTTCCAGGAGCCCCCTTGGAATTGTTCCAGAGTCCTCCTGAGCCCTTGTCGGCTCCGATACCCCACTTGCCGCCGGCCTTGGTGTAGTCCCAGATCTGTACCTGCGGGCTGGCCCTGAGGTAGATTCCGCTATCAGCCTTGGCGACGGTTTTGTAGTCGATCAGGAGTTCCATGTCCCCGTAGCTCTTGTCGGTGGTCAGGTAGACGCCCTTACCATCGTTGACGAGTTCGCCGTTCTCTACGGTCCAGTGCTTTTTGGCGTTTTCGAGATCTGCCGCGTGTTTCTTGGCCCTGTCCTCGGCGCTCATTTGATTCAGCTTGTTGGGGTTGAAATGTCCCATTCCGTGCCAGCCGGTGAGATCCTTGCCGTTGAAGATCGAGGTGAAGCCTTCCGGAGGATCCGCCGCCTCGGCGAGGGGAAGCAGGACAGACAAGCCGCAGAGAAGAAGCAGGGGCACGGTGATCTTACGCATGGGTGTGTTCCTCATGGAAAAAAGAAGCGACCGTGGAGGCTGGCTCGCAGGGTCGAAAACATGGGCGGCTGGAACTGCGTTCCAGCCCGACTATTCCAGGCGGCTTCCAAGCTAACCATAATCGCCGCAGGTGTAAAGACTCTCGCCGGCTTGTTCACGCGAGAACCCATCCGAGGCCTGGCGGCCGAGAAAGAAGAAGCGTCAGTTCTGCCGGGAGGCTTCGCGGCGCAGACGGTCGAGACTCTGCTGCATCCGTGAACGAGCGGCCTCATCTCTTTCCTGGCCGACGATGTTTTCGAGCTGGGGGAGAGCTCCGACATTGTTGCGCCGCGCGAGAATTTCAGCAGCCTGGGATCTCATATGGGGAGATCGATCACTTGCGGCGATTTGAAGGAAGAAATTGCTCGCCTGCTGGTTTTGTGAGCTGGAGCCTGAGTGGATACCCCAGAGGATACTGTGGCGGTTTTCACCATCTCTGTGCACCTCGGGGTTGGAGAGGATCTCGCGCGCCTGTCGTATTCCATCATCGTTTCTCCCGAGCATTCGAGCCATTTCGTGGGCGGCCTCGCGGTCCGTTTCACGCCAGAGCTGCTCAGCGATATTGGAAAGCCCGGCTCCATCACTCTGGCGGCTGAGCAGCCGCGCGTAGGCTACCCTCTCGGCGGCGCTCTCGGCGTTCTCGAAGAGGCTTCCTGCCTGTTCGGCGACAAAGTCCGGATAGAGTCTCTCGAGCGACCGGCCCAGGTCCCTTGCGATATTGCTGTCGTTTTCCTTGGAGATGAGGTCCAGGAGTCTTTCCGGCGGCAGACCATTGCGGTTGCCCTCCTCGATGGCGCGCGCGATGGCGCGTCTTTGCTCGGGGTGGGGGCTCGATTCGAGAATATCCAGCATCGCTCCCATGGTCGCCTTGTCGGCGTTACGACTCAGCCCACGAGCCAGGGTCTCTACGATGTCTTCCCGGTTGCTGTTGGCGAGGAGATCCATCATCGCGGAGGTCGCCTCCTGTCCGGAGGCCTCTCTGAGGGCGCGGGCCAGGGCGCGGTCGTTCAATTCAAACTCGGGGTCGGCGGCGGCCTCGAGAAGGAGCTCTAATCCTTCCTTGCCGCCGTTGCGGGCCATGGCGCGGGCGATGGATTCCTGCGCGCGCGG
>CAJWMA010000282.1 GCA_913042995.1 uncultured bacterium
GGGGAGCAGTTCCTCTACGTCTGCGCCTACCAGCACCTCAAGACCTTCGCCAAGATGAGCCTCAAGGGGGAGGTTGTCTGGCAGAAACACGCTCCAATGAAATCCGGCGTCTATGCTGAGAACGAAGACACCAAGCCAACCGGAGCCTGGGGCCGCAACCGCTTCATGCCGACCAACTTCGCCTTTCTCGACGACGGCGGCTTCCTCCTGGTCGACGGCTACGGAGCCTACTGCATCCATGAATACGACAAGGACGGCAACTGGAAACGGCACTTCGGCGGACCGGGCAGGGGAAAAGGAAAGTTCAACCTGCCCCACGGCATCTGGATCGACAGACGCGCGGGGCGCAAGCCCTCCATCGCCGTCTGTGACCGCGCCAACCACACCGTGCAATACCTCGACCTGGATGGAAAACACCTCGAGACCCTCACCGGCTATGGCCTGCCAGCCAACGCCGACACCTGGAAAAACCTCATGGTGGTGCCTGAGCTACACGCCCGGGTGACGATTCTCGATGAAAAGAACAAGGTGGTCGCTCGCCTCGGAGACGATATAAAGCGCATCAAGGGAAAGGGCGGCGGACGGATCCGGACCACTCCGTCGAGCTGGAGAGATGGACGCTTCGTCCACCCCCACGATGCCTGCTTCGACAACGACGGCAACATCCTCGTGGCCGAGTGGGTTGGAACAGGCCGGGTCACCAAGCTAGTGCGAATGGGCTGAACCACCCGCGCAAACCCGCAGTCGGACCGCTACTTCGAGTAGGTGATCTTAACCGTCTTGTTGATGAGCCCCCAGCCCTTCTGCAGCTTTCCATCGCTCCAGAGGACCTCGATCCCAACGGGCTTCTTCGTCGTGCCCAGCCCGAAATGCAGAACAAGCTCATTCTGGTTACCCTGCCCGGTGGCTCCATCCACCTGCCGCAGCAGGGTCTTTTCACCCAGGCGAATCCTCACCTGTGAACCAATGGCTGAACGATTGACCTTCCCTTCGCCAACAAGGTGAACCTTCAGCCAGTTGGCATCCCCGCCTGGATTGCGAAACAGCTTTCCACCGGTCACAAGATCGAGATACCCATCGCCGTTGAAATCACCCCAGGCTCCCTGGTAGGTCTTCTCCGTATTCATACCGCCTGCATTGGGAACCTCCTCAAACTTCCAGGTCCCCGCATTGCGATAGAGAACGCTCCGATTTCCTCCGTAGACAGTGGTGAAAAACAGGTCAAGAAGACCATCGTTGTCAAAATCAGCCAGGGTTGGTGAGGCGTAGGATTCCTGCCACCGCAATCCCGCTCCACCGCTCTTATCCTCGAAATGAAATTTCTCCGCCGGCCCCTTGTTGCGCAGGAACTTGGGGCGATCCTGGTAGGCGGGCGGATGGCTGAAGTTCCCGACAAAGAGATCGAGATGACCATCGTTGTCAAGGTCGCCCCAGGAAGAACCGATCGTATGCCCCCAGGCTCCAAGGCCTCCGTCCCCCGCTGTACCGAATGCGGCCGCCACATTGGCCAGGCCTCCCTTGCCATCATTCTGCCACAGCAGGTTCGGTTGCAGACGATAGTTGGAAACGTAAATGTCCAGATCTCCATCTTCATCAAAATCGGCCGCGGTAATCCCCCGCGCAGGCTGGAGCTGCCCCTTGGTACGCCAGGACTCTTCAAACTTCCCGCCGCCCAGGTTTCGATAGATCACATCGGTAAACCCGGCGACCTTTGCCCAGATTTCATATCCACCGACATAGAAATCGATCAGGCCATCCCCATCAAAATCGCCCGAAGCGGCCCCCAGAGAAACCTTGGTGGGCAGGGGCGGCATATTCTTCGTGATGTCTTCAAAGCCCTTGCCCTCTTTGTTGAGAAAGAGCCTCCCAGCGCCGCCCCAGGCGAAATAATCCGGATAACCATCATTATCGATGTCAGCCCAGATGCCGGATCCCCCGGCGGGCTCTTTCTCCGCACGCTCGAATTTCTCGCCCTTGATGTTTCTCCAGAGCTGTCCCGAGGCCCAGAGGTCGACCCAGCCATCCGCATCGTAATCCACCCAGGCGGCAACCCCCCCGCTGAGCCCCTTCAGCCCGACGGACTCCGTAACATCCGTGAAGGAATCGGCTGCCGGCAACGACTGCGGCAACAAAACGGACAAGAAAATAACAAAACCGAACATCGCCGACATGGCAAAAGAAACGGGTTCCCTGTTCTGGGTCATGATGTACCTCCGGTCAGCGACTTCCCTGGAAAATTGAATCAACAACCTGCTAAAAAGATAGCTGGAACCGGTCTGAAATGCGACCACACGGAAGAGCTGGAACCTGTTAACCTGCGGGCATGCGGCGATTCCGGTCAAACAATCCAGTTCACCTGCCAGGAAACGAGAGCGAGGCTGCCTCGCCCGCCAGGCCCAACGCGGCCCTGCTCGGGGCTACCCTGGCCCTGGCCTTCCTCTGCGGGAGGCTCCCGGCCGAGGAGCCAAAGGAACCGCGCCCGCCCAACATCATCTTCATCCTCGCCGACGATCTTGGTTGGGCGGAACTCGGCTGCTACGGGAACAAGTTCAATGAAACTCCCCATCTCGACCGCATGGCGCGACAGGGACTCCACTTCACCGAGGCCTACGCCGCCGCGCCGGTCTGCTCCCCCTACCGCGCGAGCTTCCTCACCGGTCAGTTTCCCGCGCGGCACGGAATTCTCGACTACCTGCGGCCAGACACCGCGAATCCGCTGTCCATCGATCATGTCACCCTGGCGGAAATGCTCAAAAAGAACGGCTACGCCACCGGCATGATCGGCAAATGGCACCTCAGCGGCTACCGCTACCATGGCGCCGCGAAGGAAATTAGGGCGACCGATCATGGCTTCGATGAAGAGCTGGCAAGCGAGGTCAAGGGAGTGGGTAACGGGGCGAACTTCTGGCCCTACGTCTTCCGCACACAGCCGATTCGCTGGCTCAACATTCGTGAAAACCTCCTCGGCAAGAATGAATACCTTGTCGATCGAATGAACCACGAGGCCGTTCGCTTCATCGAAAGAAGCAGGGAGCGTCCCTTTTTTCTTTATCTCAGCCACTACGCAACCCATTCGATTCTCAATGGCAAGCCCGCTATCGTTGACAAATACAGGCGCAAGCATCCTCCCGGCAAGAGCGTCCGCAAGCGCTGCTATCTCTGCCAGGACGCAGGGAAACAGGGAGATCCCGGCAACCACTGGGCTCCGGATCACAATCCCCACCTGGCCGCGATGCTCGAGAGCATCGATGACGGAGTCGGGATGATCCTCGCCAAGCTCAAGGAGTTGAAGCTCGACAAAAACACCCTGGTGGTCTTTTCCAGCGACAATGGCGGGGAATCACAGGTCACCAGCAACTCGCCCTTGAGGGGAGGCAAGAGCTCGCTCTACGAAGGAGGTATCAGGGTTCCCCTGGTCGTACGCTGGCCAGGTACGGTACCCGCGGGGAAAACCTGCTCTACACCGACCAGCAACGTCGACTTCTACCCGACCTTCCTCGCCGCGGCCGGGATCACCCCCGATCCAGAACAGAAGCTGGATGGCATCTCGATACTTGCCCAGTTGAAGAAGCCGGCCAATGAACTGCGGAAGGCGCCCCTGTTCTGGCACTACCCCCTCGCGAAGCCGCACTTCCTTGGCGGACACTCCGGCGGTGCGATCCGTCAGGGACCCTGGAAGCTCATCGAGTGGTTTGACACGGGCAAGGTTGAGCTCTTCAACATCGAGGAGGACCGGGGCGAAGCAAATAACCTCTTCGCACAGCGCAAGAAAACCTCTGAGCAACTGCTCAGCCAGCTCAGATCGTGGAGAAAAGAGCTCGGAGCGAAGACCACCACCGCAAAAGAATAAGGACGCTCAGGGGCGCCCCTCCTGCCGCGCGGCGATCGCCCGAATAAGCCGATGGCGGGCGGCCTCGATCTCGTTCGGATCACGCGAGAAGTCCTTCACCCCATTACAGATGGACGCGGCGATCGCATCGGCCTCGGCTCTGCCGCCAAGAGACGACAGCTGTTCGAGCAGCTCGAGTTCCTCGAGGCCCTCCCTCAAAAGAGCGAACCGCAGGGAGCCAACCGGCCCGTAGACGTTCTCCTGCCCCGTGTATCTCTCGACCAGGTTCCCGGGATAGAGCAGCATGCCCTCCCCTGCCGCCGGCGCGTTGCAGTGCGACCGCTTCCAGGAGATGGCATCTCCCCAGGGATCGCGGACCTCTCTCCAGAGGGTCGTCGCCCAGTAGAGCATTCCCCCAAGCCGGTAGCGCCAGGTGATCCAGGAAATCATCCGGCAATCAGCGGCGGAACGGTCGATGTAATAGTTCGGCTGAGGATAGAGCTGGTCACAGCTGATATACCAGCTCACACGCTCTCCCGCCGCCTGCCTCGCGGCGATCGCCTCCCGATTCTTATCCAGAACGTTGCCGTGAACGATCCACTCGCTGCAATAGCCCACGAGCGTCCCCCATTCAGCCTTGTCAGGGAGAGGCTGCTCGGTTACGGCAACGGGGACCTTCGGATCAACTGAATGAATCAGGTCAGCCCAATAGCGCACCGCCTCGTACTCTTTCTTCGTCTGGGGCTCATCCACCGCGCCGGTGAAGGAGAGACGCTCGTACCAACCAGACTCTCTCGCATGCGCTATCACCTGGCGAAGATACTGGCGTACGTATTCCTCATACTGTTCTTTCGTCAGGCCATCCCGGCTCAGCCCGGGCGGCCCGGCGCCGACGAGAAACCTGCACTGCCCTCTCTCGAAGAGAAACTTCTCCATCCGGGGATCGGTCCATTCCAACACGTATTTCCCGTCTTTAACCCCGCCTGCAAGCCCGATCGAGATGAAGGCCGGGTC
>CAJWMA010000283.1 GCA_913042995.1 uncultured bacterium
CGCGCCGTCGAGCTGGCTCCGCTGCTGGAGAAGCTCAACGGTTGAGCGGGCTCTTCCGGAATTTTCCGGGCGAGTCCTACCGTCAGGGATACCTGAGGTGATGGGGCCGGGCCTCAGCCCTGGATGGCTCAAAGCTGCTGGTGCCGGCGGAGTCGAGCGCCCTGGCTTCCACATAGTAACGAACCGTTGTTCCCGGCTTGTAGGCCGGCAGCCGGGCGGAATAGACCAGGTCGTTGGCCTGGCTGTCGCCGTTTTTTCCATTGTCCAGCATCTCCAGGTGTTCAAAGACTCCCGCGCGGTTCGCGCAATGGTGCAGGAGAACCCGCTCGACCTCTGGCGCCGGGGATAAGCGAACCCGAAGGATGGTTCTATTGCTGGAGATGGGAAGGAGCTTGATCGAGGGAGCGGGCCGGTCGAGCTCGGGGTGGGAGAGAAGATAACTTCGGCGTTTGTCGATGAAACTCAGCAGGCCAGAGATCTGTAAACGCCCGACCTCGACATCTTCCTCTCTATTTTTTTCGAAAAGTTCCTGGGAGAAGATCTTCTTCTGATCCCGGCCGATCTCTTTCGAGATCAGCCGCAGGTAGCGATCGATGATGGGGAGGATGCTTTCCCGGGAGAGCCAGTCCCTGGTGATCGTTCTGTAATGGGCCAGGTAGCGGGCGCGCAGGTGGGGGACAGCCAGGAGTCTGTAGATCAGCGGGCGCGCGGGATTGTCCTCGTGGAGGACAGGACTGACTTTTGCATCCGCTCCCCATTCCGGACCGCGGACGCCGAAGGGCTCGCTGCCGTCCTGCTGGAGCAGGTGGATTCGGCTGTGAAGACCATCCTGGTAGAGAGCGTAGTCGGAGGCCTTGGCAACGTAGCTGTCGTTGTCCATGAAGATGTTTTCGAGCGCCAGGAACCAGAGAGCGCGATCGATGTTGAATAAACTCTCGATCCTGGTTTCGAGTTCAGCGGCGGGAGTCTTCTCCAGCAACTCACACACCCTGATGAGGCCGCTCCAGGGCCGCTCGATTGAGCTCCCCTTGAGCTCGTAGACTTCGGAGTATTTTTCGCTGGCCGGGCCATTCCAGTTGAAGGCCGCATCGGGTCTTCGGCCCGGAACCTTCCACCTGACGCCTTTCGATGTGCCAAACCAGTCCCGCAGGAAATCCGAGTTGAACTGCTGCAGGTTGACGTAAACTCCCCAGTTTTCTCCGTTGATGACAAGCTTGACGAAGCTGGCCCGGGCGCCGGGCATGTAATCCCGGCAGATTTTCGAGTAGAGGATCTCGCGCAGGAAGGTAGGGTCGGCGTGGCAGTTGAGCAGGTTGAGGGTTCGGTATCCCTGGAGCCGCTGTTTCTTATGGGTAAAATCGATGGATATGTTGAAGGAGCGCTTCTCTGATTTTCCTATGGTGAAATAGGACGATTTACCGCGGAATCGTATGCCGACGCCCGGGTAGAGAGCTCCGTCGATGGCAAGATCAGCGGGGAGGTCGACATCCGTCAGGTAGAAATCACCAAGCTCTTCGTACCAGTCCTCTTGTGGCAGCCTGAGGTGGATGGTGCGCAGGATGTTCTCATCGTAGAGTCCGCCTCGTGGCGCAGGGGCGTTCTTCGCGTTGACCAATCCCTCCGGAAAGGGGGTTGATACGCTGGGGGAGCTCAACCGCCTGGGGCTGTTCAGGCGGCCCCTTTTTGAACGGGCCTCACGTATATGGACCCGGGCTTTCTGACGCTCCGCGGAGGAGAGCAGCCCACTCTTGTCCTGATCGAATTGTGTAACCAGGGGTGTTTTTTTGAGGATGTAGGTTCGTGGCTGGTTCTGGCGTTGTCGAGCGCGCGGTTTTTCAGCTTCCTGGGACGACAGCCTGGGCCGGTCAAGGAGGAGGAATGCTAAGGCCAGGACCAGCATGAGCCGGCCTGTGGATGTGGTAGGGGTAGGTGGCCTAGCGAGGCGGCGCATTATTGTTTCGAAGCGCCTGATGGGATCTCTACAAGGACACTCCATTCGCCCTTGTAGCGAACGCGGGACTTGATGGGGAGACCTTTGCCGGTATCGATGGGCGCTTCATAGGGCCTGGCCGCGGGGTTGACCTCGTCCCCGGTATCTCTCGGATCTTTGCCGTCGAGACGGTAATAGATTCTGCCGCGAGGCGCTGAGAGCTCCAGCTTTCCTTCGGGAAGTTTCCTGTGGCGCGGAGGGGTTATGTCGGGCATCAGCCCCTGGCGCCACAGCTGGGAGAGGAGAACCCCGCTCCGAAGGGGAAGGTAGTCATTCAGAACGCGGTTAGCCTCACTTTTCCAATGCTGATCCCTGGTCTTGGGGCCGGAGTTTCCAATGCCGAAGATACCCAGGAACCCTCCCCTTCTTCCGCCGAGGTCTCCCCAACGGGCCGACTCGCCGACCACCGCCTTCTCGATCTGCTTCATTCGTTTTTCGAAGACTCTGCGGGTGTTCTCGGGGCTGAGAAGTCCGCCGGAGGAGAGCAGGTTGTGGGCGCGGTCGGCGACCAGGCGCCTGAACTCGGCGTTTGCGAGGCATTGTTGCCAGAGCCATTGGGGGTTGCTGCGTTCAAAGCTTTCGCCGGCCGGGAAGGGGCCGGTCCTGTCCTCGAGAATGTCGAGCAGGGTGTGTTCCGCATCCCAGATAAAGAAACGGAATCCATGTGAACCGTTTCGGTTTCTCATGCCGTGCCAGTTGTTGCCGATGCGGTTCCGGGAAAATCTCGATATTGGAGAGTCCAGGTTGCCGCCGTAGAGAATGATCAGCATGTAGTCGATGAGCCCCTGGATGTCGAGCAGGTTGTCGTATTCGGCATTCGGGCTGCCATCCGGGTTTCTTCCCTGGATTCGCTGGTAGGCCGCGGCGTCTTCCAGGCCGGCCGTTGCCAGTTCGTGGAGCTCTCTCCACGCATCGAGATCTCCATCTGTAGCTGTGATGGTATAGGACTGCCCCCGGCCGCTGTCGACCTTGATGACGTCATAGTCTTCTTTTACGCCGCCGAAGTAGCTGACGCCAAAGGATGCCTCGGGTCTCTCACAGGAGTTGTAGAGACCCCAGTATTGACCGTTGAGGTAGAGGTGGTAGTAATCTCCCCTGGCCGCCGGCCGGCCCATCGATAGCTGAAGGTCGCGGCTGAACTGGTCCCGCAGGAAGAGCCCCTTGCTGTCTCCTCCCATATTCCAGGAATAGTTCTGGGAACAGCGCAGATCGACATTATCGAATTCCTCGGCGGCGTCAGCCCCGAAGAAGGGGAACTTTAGTTTTCCGGCTCCGTAGAGCTTGCGGAAGAAGAGTCTGAAGGCATGTTTTGGATTTTCAGCCGTGCGGCTGAAGCCGCCGCGGATCCGGACCCCGCAGTTGATGCCAAAGCCGGGTTGCGCGGAGGTCGGCAGCAGCTCAAAGGCGGCGGAGCGCTCGTTTTCACGGCCCTGCCTGGTCGCGTTGGAGTAGATACCGGATTCCGAGCTGAAGAGATCTTCCGGGTCGAGCACGAGCGAGATGGAAGGAATTGATTTGAGATCCGAGATGATGGTCTTCCTGTAGACGGGATCTTTGACGATGGCGGTATCCATTCCATAGTCGACCCGGTTTCTCCCCCATCGGTAATAGCCTCCGGGGGGAGGCAGGCCGTCGGGGGATTGCCTGATGACGTCTTCGAGGAAAACATAGGTTCGGGTTTCGGAGAAGCTTGGAGCGTGTCCCGCGGCAAAGGCCCTGGCTCGGACTACGGTGCTCTGACCTATTTCGAGTGTCTCATTGAATATCGCCGAGCTCCTCTCGTCAGGATCCGAGCAATCAAGGGTGTAGCGGATCACGGCCCCCTTGAGCGGGCTGCTGAGGTCGAGCTCAAAGGAGGTTTCCTGGAATCCATGAGGATGGCTGAAAACGACTCTCGGCACGCGCTTGAGCTCCTGGGGCTCCGCTTCAGCTTTCCCTTCTTCCTCTCTGTCTTCGAGCTCCTTTTCAGGGCGGTTCGGCGGGAGCTCCTGGGTCAGCCTGGATTTCCTGAAAGCTTTGAGCTCCTGGGCGTTCAGCCGGTCATCGTAGTCCAGGTCAAAGTCTTCGAGATTCTGCCGGCCGGCGCGCTGCATTTTTGAATCCCGCGCCAGGGTCGAGCGAAGATAGGATTCCGGAAGATCACCGACCTTGCCGGCATCAAGATCTCTGTAGAGCTGGTCGATTTCAACGCCCTCGAGATATCCGTTCTTGTTCTCGTCAAAGGCATTGACGACGGCCTGCCACTGTTCACGGGAGGCGGCGGGGGGGATGCTCTCCTGCCGTTGCCGCTCTTGTCCATCTTGCCGCCAATCGCGGCCGCCTCTTCGTCCCCGCCGCCGGGAAAAGGGAGCGCTGGAGCGGGCGAAGGCCTCTTTCCGTAAAGATTCGCGCTCCTCGGCATCCAGCCAGCCATCCTCATTCGCATCGTGTCTCGACAGCAGCTCTTTGCGCACCTCTCCAATGCTGGGCAGTCTGCCGCGCTGGCTGAAGGCCGCGGTGGTGCTGAGCGTGGCCACTACGAGAAAGAACAAGCTGGTGACAGGTCGGATCTGGAACATAGAGCTGCGGGGCGCGTCCGGTCGTGGTTGGTGGTGGAGGTGCCGGTGAAGAGGCCGGTGTCGATAAACTATCATTGATGAGCCGCAGGAGAATCCATTCGCATCTTGTAACCACTTGTCAACGGGGAGTGTTCCCGGGGCGGGTTTGCCGCAATGGTATGCCTCAGGAGAGAATGTCCGTCAAGACACGGCTCTCCTCCACTCCGGTGATCTTCTGGTCAAGCCCCTGGTGACGGTAGGTGAAGCGGTTGTGATCGAT
>CAJWMA010000284.1 GCA_913042995.1 uncultured bacterium
TTCTGGCCCAGGGAGTGGGCTCTTCGCCGGTAACAGAATCTATTTTCCAGTCGGTCGAGGCGAAGTTCCTGCGAATTGTCCAGACAGGGAAAACTACCCTCTGGTGGTCCATTAACGAGATCCAGGTTCTCGAGCCGGCGACCGTCGACGTGGTTTCATCTGTTCTGCTGGGTGAGAAATGGAATGGCGGCGATGAGGATCTTGCCGTGCTGAAAAAGGTTCCGACCCTGGGTACGGTTCATCTCTCCGGGCAGCTCAAGAACAGCCCGGAGGCTCTCACCGAGTTGCGGCAGAGCCTGGGGTTTGTTGCCTTTGAGGAGCATGAACGCATTCCTTCTCATTCAGGTACTCCGACCTGTGATTTCAAGGTCATCAACAAGACGGATAAGTTGTTGAAGATCGTCTGGATCGGATTTGATTCCGTCTACACCCCGTATCCGGACCTGGGGGCCCGGGAAACCTCGATAAGGAAATCTTACGTGGGGCACAGATGGGAGGCGCAGCTCGATGGGCGCAGGCTCGGTTTCTATGTCGTGGAGCCTGGCCTTGAGTGGGTCATTACCGATGGAAAATAATGATTGCGGCGCCGGGCTGGTGGTTCGGTCGCGCATGGACTGCGCGAAGCAGGCCTGGCCGTCTGTTCGCCTTTCGATGGAGCTGGAGGCGCCGGTGTCAAAGGAACGGCTCTGGGAATTCGTGTCCGATCTCCGATCGTTTCTCACCACGGACCCCTATCATCGACGTGTGCTTGCGATGCGCAGGCCCATCGGCGCCGGCACCCACCTCGCGATTGAACATGGCCTGCTGGGATTTTCTTTCTTTCGTTTCGGACGCCTGCTGAGATGGCAGGAAGGTAGCGGGTACTCGGTCAGTGATCTGTCAGCGCGGGGATGCCGACAGGGGTTTCCTCATGTCTTTAATGTTTCCATCGAGCCGGATGCGGAATTTCCCCGTGACAGGAGCAAGCTCAGGATCGAGGTCAAGGGACGCTGGACCGCCGGGATGGTTCCGACCGTGCTGCGGCGCTGGTGGCTCAAATTCACCTGCAGGTGGCATCTGCGCCTGCTGCGTAGAAAGCTTGAGGAAATGTACACATGAGCGGGCCCAGCTATTACTGCCTGCAGTGCTATAAGGAGCTGATCCCGGCGTCTTCGGTTCAGGGACAACTCCCGGAAGGCGGGCAGGCCGGTGGCGACAACTGTCCGCATTGTGGTCTCCAATACAACCCCGAGGATGAGCAGACTTTTGTTTCTTTCGACATCCTGTCGCCCTGGGCGTCCTACCTGCTGGCTTTCATGGGGTGCTTGTTTGGCGGTGGTTTTTTTCTGCTCTCCACGAACGCCAACGAGGGGGTGGGCTGGGCCCTTGTCCTTGGTCTGCCGATCTGCGCCGGAGCGGTTCTCGGCTATTCATCGAGCCCAAGACGCTTTCGGTTCTGGAGGAAGATGATTGTCGCGCTCCTGTTAGGCTCTGGTTTCCTGATCATGGCGAGCCTCCTCGCCAATTTTTTCAGCCTTGGCGGCGTTGGTATGGGTATTTTCTGTCTTGTGATGCTGGGCCTGGTATTTATCCTGCCTTTCTTTTTTGGCGATTGGCTTGGCTACATGATTCGCCGCCGGGATGAGCGTAAACAGCGCGGTTGGCCCTGGAAAGGGATGAAGATCGTGATCTTCCTGCTTCTCCCCTTCGGGCTGGATGCTGTCGAGCGCCTGGTTCCCCGCGCTGAGGACCTGGCCGTTGTCGAGACCCAGGCGGTCTTCTCCGCCCCGCTGGAGCGGTCCTGGGATTCAATTGTTTTTTATGAGCAGATCGAGCACGAACCTCCTTTCCTGCTGCGCCTGGCGCTTCCCCGTCCGGTCGGGACCACCGGCGGCAAGGCGGAGGTTGGTGACACCAGCCGCTGTGTGTATGAGAACGGCTATCTTGTCAAGAAGGTCACCAGGCGGGAGGAGGGGCGTCTGCTTGGCTTCAGGGTCATCGAGCAGAAGCTTCACTTTGAGCACGACCTGGAGCTCAGAGAAGGGAGCTTCCGTATCGAGCCAGGCCCCGGGCCGGGAACCACGCTGGTTACGCTGACGACGACCTACAGGCGCCTGACCTACCCGGCCTTCATCTGGCAGCCGGCGGAAACGCTGATTCTCCATACCCTTCATGGCCATGTGCTTGAAGGGATGCGAGCTAACGCCGAAAGAGAGCTGGCTGTTGATCCGGCAGCGGCCGCTCCAGAAGGCATCGGGCGCGCGAGATCTATGGAGCGATAGTTTCCGGGGAGGCTCCTTGACGGAGCTCTGATCGCCTCCGAGAATACATTCCTGTCCGGCAGGCGTTTATGTTCATCCGTTTCAATAAGAGTAGTCAACTCATGTTCATTCAAATGAAGTTCGCGGTAATGTCTCCTGTCTTGTTGGCGGTTTGCGTATTTCTTTTTGCCGAGGAAGATGGTCTCAAGCCCATCTTCGATGGAAAGACGCTTGAAGGTTGGGTGCAGGAGGGGGGGCAGGCTGACTATAAAGTTGAAGATGGGGCGGTCGTTGGTACCGCTGTTCCAAAGACGCCAAACAGTTTTCTCTGTACCCGCAAGCAATACGGTGATTTCGTACTGGAGCTGGAATTCAAGGTTGATCCCTCTCTGAATTCCGGCGTGCAGATTCGCAGTCATGTCTATAAAAAGGACACAACGGTTGAGATCCGGGGAAAGAAGCGAGAGAAGAAGGCCGGTACGGTCTATGGCTACCAGGTGGAGATCGACCCATCAGAGAGAGCCTATACCGGGGGGGTCTACGACGAGGCTCGGCGCGGCTGGCTGAATGATCTCAAGGACAACGAGGCGGCCAGGAAAGCGTTTCGCCAGGGCAAGTGGAACAAATTCCGAATCATCTGTAAGGGCGATTCCATCAAGACGTGGGTGAATGGTGTACCAGCCGCCGATCTGAAAGATTCGATGACCGCCAGGGGGTTCATAGCGCTTCAGGTCCATGGGGTCGGTAAGCGCAAGGACCGGGTTGGCAAGCAGGTTCGCTGGCGAAATATTCGCCTCAAGGAGCTTTGAGAGGTTTACGGGAAGACAGGGAGAAGCGGTTTTTGTTGTCTTGGTGGTTTAGCGGCTGTATTGTGCAGATGTTGCATTGCAAAGATTTCCGACCTTAAGGCGCGCACATGAAATTTCTTTTAGCTATCGTTACGGTGATCTCCATTATTTCTCTCCACCCGGCTCTGAGGGCGGGCTGACGGGGAGGTTGTGGTAGCCTCGTTGGGGCTACGTTACCTGTCATTAAGTGGGAGGCCGCTGAGGTTCTCACTCGGCTTGAGAAGACCGAAAAAGAGGAACCGAAAGACGGCTCCGGGGCTGGGCGGACGAAGGTCAAGCCCGGCAAGAAGGCCAAGACTGGCCCGGCCAGCGAATTGTCAGTTGTGCGACTGGCGGCTGAGACTGGCAAGCCGGTTATGTTCTTTGTTCACGGAAATTGCAATGGATCTGCCGGGGTTGCCTGCAAGACGATGGGCAAGCTGGTTCTCCGCCAGAAAGCTGTTACCGACGCGGCCAAGAACTTTCATGCTGTTGAGGTAGATGCCACCAAGATCGATTCCAAGCTCGCCAAGCGCTACAAGCTGAAAGTTTCCCCCTCGCTGGTCTTTGTTGATTGCACGGGTAAGGTGGTGACGGTTCTCCCAGGTAAGCCAAGCGCCAAGCGGGTAGCCGCCGTCATGAAGGCCGTGGTCGCTAAAAACGCCAAGACCCTCAAGAAAAGCAGCAATAAGAAGAAGCCCGTTTCCTGAGAAGGCTTTTCCGGCTGGGGCGGAGAGCGAATGACCTGGGGCTGGAGCTTGTGATCGGGGTGCGGCGGTCTTTTTTCTGCGACTGGGGCCTTGAAACTATAGAGAGAAGCCCCGGCTTCCGAATGCCCACCATCCGGAAAGTTCTGGCCACGTAAAAAAATCCGTCCAAAGCCTTGCCAAGAGGGCTTGTTTGTCGTCTCCTGTCGCATCGTAAATTGCTATCACAATTAGGATTCAGAGTGCATGCCCCCAGAACGGAAGAGGAAGAGCTACCAACTCCTGATGGACCTGGTGCGTCTTGGCGGCCTTCTTCAGAAGACCGGCAATGAGTTTTTTCGCGGGAGAGGCCTGACCCAGGCCCAGTTCAACACTTTGATGGTCCTCATGTATACCCGTCCGATGGGTTGTAGGCAGAATGAGCTTTGTGACCTGTTGCTTGTCAAACCGGCAAACGTGACCGGCCTTGTCGGGCGTCTTCATGAGCGCGGCCTGGTGACTCGCAAGGTGGACTCTTCCGATGAACGAGCCCGGCTTGTTTCCATTTCCGCGAAGGGCCGGAAGCTGATCACGAAGGTCGAGCCGGACTACTACGGGGAGATCGACACGGTCATGGAGGTTTTGGGAAATCCAGAGGTGAAGAAGCTCTCGGAGTCTGTTGCGAAAATCCAGGCCTCGATCGCCGACAGGGGGTTGCTTTCGCACTTCGGGTTGAAGAAAGAAAACTCCGGAGGAGCCTGAGCGCATCGGGTTCTACATGGCCTGCGGACTAATTTCCCGGAGGAGGCCGGCGTGGGAATGGGCTGCGCGATGGCTGGCGGTTGTTCTCATCGGGCCCTTCTCTCCGGCTGCCGCGTGATCTGCGGGTGGTGGCTCGCGGGATATAACCCTCGGCTCCAGCTGAGAGCTGCGCAAGGATTGATGCGGTGCGTTTCGCGATAAAGGCGGTGAGAAGGGGTTTCTGTTGCATGCCGCTACGGGCGCCATCCAA
>CAJWMA010000285.1 GCA_913042995.1 uncultured bacterium
GATGATGTCACCCATCATATCCTCCATAGAAAAAAACTTGCCTGCCGCCGAAGCCTCCCCAACGGAAGCCCCTTGCGGACCAATCTGAACATGAAACTCACTACTGATTCCGGAACAGCTCTTCCCCGGGACCCAGTGGTCCTGGCTTCGAATTGATCCGGATACCCGTCCAGATCGCGCAAGCCCTTTGCTATACGCTGAAACTAACTAAGCGACTGGTTACACCCGCTGCCCTTGAGGAGACTGCCCAGGCCGGTCTCGATAACAACTGCAGGCGCCGCGCGTTCTTCACTTCTTCGTGCGGCTGAACCAGTTGAGCGAATGCTAAAGGTCTAAAGGACTGCGTTCAAGAGTGTTTTTTGGAGACCCCACCCGCTGCGCGGTTCCGATATACGCACCGGCCGGTAAACTCTTAAGATTCGCTGAGAAATACTGCCGAATGGAAAACAGACACCTGCCGATCCGTATCGCCTGGCCGAGCTGAGGAGCCTGTGGAATTCGGACATGAGTCCTTAGTCACCAGCCTGGGCCCCCCAGCCCCTCTGCCTAGATTCCATCAACTGAAGTGGCTGATAAAATCAGGCTTTTCACGCCATCGGCGGAAGCAGCCACCATGGCTTTAGAAAGCTCACCAGGCACCAAAATTGGCCGTCGCTATTTCATACGCCCTTGCATTCACCCAGATCAGATTCGTGCGCGGCGCCTGAAATTATCGGTACTTTAATGAAACGCGGCAAAACGCAAACCCGATAAATCTCCCTCCCGAGGTTCAAAAAAAGATCTTAAAAAACTTTTTCACCATCAGGCCAGAAACGGATTCTGCCATTTTCATCGGCATCGGACTTTAAGAGCTGTTCTCAAGCCTTTACCTGATCGGTGCCTAAAGGCCTTTAACAGGCTCCTGGAGGCTGATTGCGACTCTTAGACCCAATCGCCTGTTGCCGTTGACACGCGAGCTGATTGCGTATCGGTTGCCTGAACGGCAGCTGGCAGGCTCGTAAAACCACCCACCGCCGCGCACCACGCGGTACTCGCCTTCGCCGTGAAACACCGGATCGAGCTCTGCGGCCGCACCGGTAGAATAAAAGCCCTCATTGTAGACATCCCTGCACCATTCGTAGAGATTGCCATGCAGGTCAAACAAACCAAAGGCATTGGGAAGCCTGGTTCCGACCGTATGGGGCCTTCCTCCACTGTTTTCGACATACCAACCCATGTCAGCAAGTACTCCATTGCCAGCGAAAGCGGCACCGCTGCCGCCTCTGCAGGCATATTCCCACTGAGCCTCGCTTAGAAGAGAAAGACCGCTCAGGGCCGTAAATTCGAGGACATCGTCCCAGGAGACCTGTTCAACGGGAAGATTTGCGGAATCCACCCCGCCAGGAAGAGCCTCTCCCTGGAAAAAAGACGGATTGGTACCCAGCACACCCTCCCACTCAGCTTGTGTCACCTCATATTTACCCACCAGGAAAGCGCTTAAGCGCACTGAATGGAGTGGCCCTTCATCGTGCCAACGGTCCTCCTCGCCCTCAGGGGTTCCCATGAGGAAATCACCACCGGGCAGAAGAACGAGAAGAATTCCCGTCTCCGCGTGCACAAACTCCGCGAAACCCTGCTCGTTCAGCCCCTGGGGGATCAACCCTGCTGGTATTTCCCAGGAACAAAAAGCTCCCGGAGCCTCTCCATCCATGAAGAAGTAATCGATCAAGGCGATCGCATCCGATAAAGACACCGTTCCATTACAATCGGCATCCGGCCGCGTCCCGGAAGGCGGCTCAGTCCCCCCCCGGTAGAGATGATTGAGCAGATATACCGGGTCGGCAAGGTTCAGCCTGTTATCGCCGTTGGAATCGCCAAGGATGAAGGCATACGCCGCCCCCGGCGCGCCGCAGAAGAACGCCAAGTGCAGAAAGATAACTGTAAGTACCGAATATCTACGGAGCATCGTCCCGCTTACCTCATTTCAACCCTGCAGCAAGACTAAGGGCTGGTCAGTGTCGAGGCAACATCGGTTAGCATCAGAGCCTTCAGGGCTCTCTTCAGTGCTTATGCGCCTTGAAGAGCTTGCTCTTCATGTCCCCCCCGGAAAGCACGTAGGCGATCAGGTCGAGAATCTCCTCGCGAGAGAGCCTGTTGAGCAGTCCCTCGGGCATGATCGAGTTCGGCAGCTTTCTGCGAGCGACGATCGAGGACTTGTCGACAACCGCCGGGGCCGACTTGGCGAGCGGATTGACGATCACCTTGACCTGCTTGTCCGTCTCCTCAAGAATCATCCCGGTAACGACCTTACCGGTGCGCTGCACCAGGGCGTAGGTCTGGTACTTCTCATCGATATCCTTGGAAGGCTCGAGGAGCGAACGAAGAATGTGCTCCGCGGTGCGCTTCTTCGGATCCAGCTTTGCAAGGTCGGGCCCGAAAACCTGCCCCTCGTTGTTCAGTCGATGGCAGGCGACGCAATTGGAAACCTTGAAGACGCTCTTGCCGACCTCGAAGTTCCTGTCCACCAGGGATCTGATCGGCGCGGCCAGCTGGTTGAAGGTCCATTCCGTGTTGCGCTGGTTGAGCTTGAGAAGGTCATCTTTGAGGGGCAGGGGGTTCTTCGACAGGTAGCCCGCCCGGTCGGCAAGATAGGCCTTCAGGTCAGCTACCACGTAGAGCGCGCCGTACATCCGCTGCCAGTGTCCGGGGTAGGTACAGACATAGGGATAGATCCCCGGCTTCACCGGCGCCTTGTAGGTCAAGGCCTGGGTCTCGCCGGACTGCAGCAGGCGGCTGGCCAGGAGGACCTTGTCCGTCTTCGGAATGTAATGACGCTCGATGGCGTCCTCCGCCGTACCCGTGGCCTCGGCCAGCTTGCCCACCTCCTCCAGCGCGCCCGGGATCGTGATCGCGAAGTTGTGCGGCATGCTGTCGGTATTGGTGAACCTGAACTCAACCGGCTTGCCGGCCTGCACAGCGATGCGCTCCTTGTCGTAGATCATGCGGTGAGGAACCGTGCCGATGGCGATGATGCGCACATCGAGATTTCGCAGCCGCGACGTGACCTCCCGGGCCTCCTCCGAAGGTAGCGCCTGGGCCAACTTGACCGTGAGAAAAAAGGCCGCCGTCGCAGTGTCCGAGTTCCTCTCGTTGGCGGGAATCTCGCTGAGATAGCCGACCAGGTTGTCGACCAGGGATCGCACCTCTTCCTTCTTCCAGTCTTCGCGGGAGATACCGCGCAGGGCCTCGATCGAAGCGGCGCGATTCCTTCCGGCCTTAAGCTGGGCGGTCAGGGCGGAGAACTTCTCCTGGCCGTGGCCCGGGATGGTTCCCAGGGTCTTGATCGCGAGATCATGGATTTTTTCATCTCCCGCCTCGGGCTTGAACCCCGAAGGAAGTTCCGAAATCAGGGGCAGCACCTTTGCATACAGACGGCCCTGGACCTCCTCATCGGACACACGCCCCGCCGCCGCGAGAAAATCACGCAGGCCATCCTTGCTCTTCGTAGCCTGCAGGTAGGCATCGTCTCCATTGCCGACCGCCGAGATCAGCGCCGAGTAGCAGAGCTGCCTGACCGCGGAGGTCTTCGCCGCCTCCGCCAGGCTCTTGAGCTCTGCAAGGGCTCCAGCGAGCTCTTCGGGAGCCTGGAAGGCCAGCAGCCTCCCAAGCCCGGAGAGGCCGCCGGTGGTCCCTTCCTGGGCCGCCTTGATGAGTCCCATCAGGACCGCGACCTTGTTCTTTTCTTCGAGCTTCGCCAGGCTCGAGAGCGCGGCATCCAGATCGGAAAGCTTGACCTTGTCCCGGCTGAGAATCGCGCGGCAGACACCCTTCGTTCGCTTGAGCTTCAGCAGATCGGCAACGCTGGCGTTTCGAAGCACATAGGTCTCCGCCGCCGGGGTCAGCTCCTTGCCGGAGCTCACCGCCTCCTTGACGACCTTGTCGACATTGATCCGCTTGCGGGCGTACTTGAGAACCGTGTTGAGCTCGGAGTCTGTTGGCTGAGCGGAGACCTCGAAGATGACCTCTGCGGAAACAATACCCTTGAACTCGACAGCGGCCTTGAGAGCCTCGGCCCTTACCAACGCGGAAGCATCTCGTGAAGCCGAGATCAAGGTCGCGCCCAGGCCCTCGACCTTGCCGGCCCAGTGGCCGAGAGTCCGGATCGCGGCCGCTCGAATGCGCGCCTCCTCGGCCTCGAACACCTTCTTGAGCAGCTCCAGGTTCGGGATCCGCTGCTCCTCGAAGACCCACAAGCACTCGAGCAGCGCCTGCGCCTCGTCGCGGTCCTTGGAGGCCTTCGCCGGACTGAGCTTCGCGGCGTAAGCACCCACCGCCGTCTTGATCTCGCCCATCTTGCGGCCGCTGAGCTCGAGCCGCGCCCGGTAGCGGGTGCTCTTCTCCTTCGCGAAGAAGTTGTCGCAAACCTCGGCGATCGGCTGACCCTTCATCTTCGCCGGCTTCACCAGCGGACGCCCCTTGTAAGTCACACGATAGACCCGCCCGTGACTGTGGTCACGGTTGGGGTCGCGCATATTATGCTGCATGTGGCCAATGAGCGGGTTTGACCAGTCCGAAACGTAGAGCGCCCCGTCGCCGCCGATCTCGCAGTCCGTCGGCCGGAAGTTCTGATCCTTCGTAACCAGGATCGGTTCGATCTCTACCGCCGTGATGTCGGCGCCGTTGTACTTGACCTGGTGCTGGAGCACACCGAGGAAGCCGATCGTATTGCAGATCAGGAAGTTCTCGTTGTTGCGCTCGGGGAAGTGGCTGC